>CATLVU010000012.1 GCA_950061135.1 uncultured Oligoflexia bacterium | reverse complement strand
AAAGGGGACAAGCCCACTTCCACAAGAGATTTATGAAAAAATTCTTCATCGTTACACTAAAGGAGAATATCCTGAAAATTTGTGTTGGCTAGCTGAAAAGGAACTAAAGCTAAAGTGGAAAAAAAGATAAATAAAACATGGATGAGTTTTGCAATTTTTATGATGATCTGCACTCCTATTAAGTGTTTCAAAAAATATGCTTAATAATAAAGCATATTAAAAAGAGTCTGATTTAATTTTGATGCATTTATTTCAAAAATAATGTACTCTACAACAGCTCTAGTACTACACTTTTAAGTAGTGACTTGTTTAAGGGCCCAAGGGATGTGTAGTGGCTATTTTGGCTACAGATGACTAACGAGTATTAATAAAAATAGGACGTTAGTTCGATTCCGGCACCTCCACCACTGGAAAGATAGAATTAGCTCCACTAGGGAGCTTTTTTTATTTCTTTAATTACAACTAGTTACTTTCCCTCTGTAAACAACCGATGTTTTTTATATCACTAGAAATCACCTGAAATGACCCCAGTTGCATACATTTGTAGTAATTGGTCGTAGTTAACGGGGTGATTACTACAGCGAAAGCTAAACATATAGTCAATTTAATTAAGTAATTGTATAGTCTTTATATGAGTAAAAGAACAAATCAAATTGTGATGACTAATGAGGCTAGAGTGCTTAAACAATTGCGAGAACGTAAAGGGCTCTCAATGCGTAAAGCTGGAGAGTTGATAGGGATCTCAGGTTCTCTTATTTCACAAGTGGAAAATGGTAGAGAGAATGTGCCAAAAGGGGAGCGTTTAAAACGACTTCTTGATACCTACGGCATCAAAGAGGCCACATTTAAGAATTTGGTCAAAAACTGGCAAGAGGAACAATCTGAACTAGAAATAGTGACTGAGTTAATTCCAAAGCTAAAAGATCGGGATTTAAAGACAGTACGCTCTCTAATTGAGCATTTAATAACTCATTAAAATTATTACATACTATAATTATACCATAGTATAATTTACAAAAGAATGGTAGATTAAGCATGAAGATTATCAAGTCGGAAAAATTTAATAAGTGGTACAAAAAGCTTGATATGACTCAAAAGACCCAAGTTGATGTAAGATTCACAAGAATATTGGTCGACAATAACTTTGGTGTCTTTAAAAAGCTTGGAGATATTTTTGAACTAAAGTTTAAAAGTGGATTAAGAGTTTACTATGCTTTTGATGGTAAGAAACTCATCCTTCTTTTAAATGGTGGTGGCAAGAATACCAAGCGTGATCAATCTAAAGACATTGATCAAGCAAAACAGATTTACCAGGAGTATCTAAATGGCAAATAGATTTAGTGATTGGCAAAAAGATTTAAGTGCTGAGCTAATCAAAAGTAAAAAAAGAAGAAAGATGTATTTTGAAGCTCTTCAAGAAGAGTATGATAATGATCTTGAGGTGCTTAGGGCCATAGTCAAAGTGATGGGTCTTAAAGAGTTTTCAAATCTATGTGGGCTTCCATCATCAAATATCAGTAATTATCTTAAAAAAGGGAAGGACTTAAAGGTTTCTACGATTAAGAAGTTGATTGCTCCGTTTGGGATTAAGGTAGTTAATATACCGTTGGATTTAGCGGCGTAGATAGGATCAATTTATGGAAGGGATAACCATAAGAAAAGCATCAGTTGATGATGCTGCCGAGATAGCAAATGTTCATATAAATTCATGGCGTGAAGCATATAAAGGTTTACTTCCTCAAGAGTTTCTTGATGAAAGACCATTGAACTTCAAAAACAGGTATGAGCTTTGGAAAAAAGTAACTCAAAATTTTGAGCAAGTCACACTTGTCGCTGAGTCAGTTGATCATGGTATTGTCGGTTTTGTTAATGGGACACATGGTAGAGATGAAGATAAAAAAGATTGGTGTGAAGTATGGTGTATCTATCTTTTAGAAAAATACCATGGAAAGAAAATTGGCTTAAATCTCTTGAAGCAATATTTTGACGCTCTTATCGATAAAGGATTCTCTAAGGGTTATCTTTGGGTTTTGGATAATAATCCTACTATTAGTTTTTATGAGAAAGTAGGCGGAAGATACAGTGGAAGGGATAAAGAAGATGAGATTGCAGGACAAAAAGTTAAAGAATTAATGTATGAGTGGGAAAATATAAAATTATGAAAAGACTAGTAATTCTATTTGGACCACCCGCTGTTGGGAAGATGACTGTTGGTAGGGAATTAGAGAAAATATCTGGTTTAAAGCTATTCCATAATCATATGACAATTGAAATCGTGTTACCTTTCTTCGAGTTTGGAACAAAAGAATTTAATCGTTTAACAGGTCAATTTAGAAGGCAAATATTGGAAGAGGTAGCTAATAGCGATTTACCTGGCTTGATCTTTACTTTTGTATGGGATTTTAATCAAGAAAGTGAAAAGAGGTTTATTGACTCATTAACTTCGATTTTTCATGAAGTTGGTGGAGAGTCATATTATGTAGAGCTTGAGGCAAGTCAGAAAGAAAGACTGAAAAGAAATAGAGGCGAAGAACGGCTACTAGAAAAACCATCAAAAAGAAATTTAGAATGGTCTGACAATAACCTCATAGACTGTGATGAGAAATATAAGTTGAATCTGAGTGATAAAGATATTTTTTATTATGAAAATTACTTAAAGATTAACAATGAATCTTTGAGTGCATCTGAGACAGCAAAGCAAATCTTTTCATTTATTGAACCCTAGTTAAATATTTGAGGTGGTGAGAAATTAAAGTTCACCGCCATAATTTCAGCTAATTACAATTTGTAGTGATTTTGTAATACATATCAACTTAACTATTTAATATACTTATGGTGACTTCACCTCCACCATTAAACCTCAATGTTAGCCCTCCGAATCCTTAAACAGAATATGAAAGAAAGACCATAGGTCCCATCCTCTATTCATTTTGTCTTGAGATAGATTCTTTGTTAGCATTATGGAGACTTATAATTTACAAAATATAGAGGACCCAAATGCGAATATTACTTTTATCTTTATTAGCGATCATGCCATGCTATTCAATATCTTCGGAGATTGATAAATGTGAAAAAGTTTTTAAGGCCTACACCTTAGGACTTCAAATGATTAATCAAGATAATTGTAAAACATCAATGAGTTGGGATGGTGACAGTATGCGCTTTACTGCTCAAAACTTTACGTTTGGTAAAGCACAAGTGAATATAAACTTTAGCGAAGTGAAAAGTTTGTACTTTTGTAAACATGATCAGAGTGCAGCTAGTTTAGAGTTAAGATATATGTCAGCACAAGGTGACTTTGTGACTTTAATACTGGAAAAAGATAACCAAAATAAGCTACAAGAAATCACTGTCAGCCATAATATCAGCTATGTATGGTGTCGACGTTAAAAAGGATGATTAAGAAGCACTCTTCTTCAGATTTAAATTTATCGCTAGTTGCGCTTTTGAAATAAACTTTTCACGTAGATTTATATCATTAATTATTTCTATATCTTTATATTTTCTACTTTTATATAATACTATTGAGAAAAATCGATAATCTAGGAGTAATTTATGAAATTCATACTTTTTATATTTATGCTTGGTAGCTCAGTTCAAGCGAGTTCAATTGAAGGGGTTATTAAAATTATAGGAGAAACGCCGAAGGGAACTCTATTTATTTTTGCTAAAAAACATGATGGATCTATTAGAATGCCTTTGGCAGTTAAGCGAATTGAATCACCGAGCTTCCCATTAAAATTTAGTTTAGATAAATCTAATCAGATGGTTAAAAGCTTACCATTTAAAGGCCCGTTTACAATAACTGCTAGAATAAGTCCTAATGGTGGTGCAATGGATAAGTCGGGGATTGAAGTAAGCACAAAAGCACCGATTAAATTAGGAGACAAAAACATAGAGCTAGTTTTATCTAAATAACTTAGATCTTAAGTACCACAAAATGTTTGATAAACACGATTATCTTTAGTTGGTGGTAATTCAAATCCTGATGCTTTTTCTTGTTCAGTATAAGGGGTTTTGAGAACTTGATGAAGCTTATGAAAATGTGAAAAATCATTTTGATAGGCCTCTTGAATAGCTTTTTCTACTTGGTGATTTCTAGGTATGTATAAGGGATTAATCTTATCTAAGTGATCAATGCTTTTTACTCTTTTTCTCCATTGATCTACAAACGAATCTAATTTCGTTGATGCTGGATAAAAACTAGAATCATTATTAAAAAGTTTCGGTAAGTTCCTAAAGGCCAAGGTAAAATCTATCGTCTGTTCTTCTAGGTATTGTATAAAGTTTTGAATTAGAAGTTCATCTTGATCAGTGTAATCATCAATACCAATTTTTCTTGCGAGCAATTGCATTGATTTAAGAGAAAAAAGGTTCATAAGGTCACTTATTTCATCTTCGACTATTTTGGCCGCTTTTGGCAAAGATTGATCAATAAAAGGTAGAAGACAATCAGCAAGTCTTAAAATATTCCATTGGGCGATTGTTGTTTGATTTGAGTAAGAATATCGACCTCGATGATCAATAGAGCTAAAAACTTTATTGAATTTAAACTCATCCATAAATGCGCAAGGGCCATAATCAATGGTAATACCTGCGACAGAAAAATTATCTGTATTCATCACCCCGTGGATAAAGCCTATGGAATACCATTTTGCAATAAGCTCTGATTGCTTTTTGATAAGAGCTTTGATGAGACTAAGAGATTTATCTTTCAAGCTCAATTCATTGAACTCAGGATAATGCCTGTTAATGGTATAGTTTAAAAGTTGTTCTAATGATTTAAGATCATTTTGAAAAAAGAAATACTGAAAGGTCCCAACTCTTATATGACTAGAAGCAACTCTAGTAAAAACGCCTCCTGGTTCAGGTCCAAATTGTCGATGAACCATCTCTCCTGTACTAACAGCGCAAAGCGCTCTTGTGGTTGGAACTTCTAGAGCATGCATTGCCTCACTTACTAAATACTCTCGAATAACAGGGCCTAAGGCACTACGGCCATCACCTTGTCTTGAAAAACGTGTTTGTCCTGAGCCTTTAAGTTGCACATCAAATCCATTAACTTCTCCTAGTAAATGGGCCCGGCCGTCTCCGAGTTGAGGGTTGGGATGACCAAATTGAAATCCAGCATAGGCCATTGCTATAGGGTCTGAACCTTCAAGTATTTTCTGTCCTGAGAAAATATTTGCGATTTCAAGATCAGTATATTTTTCAAAATGAATTCCAAGTTCTAATGCAAGCTCTTTATTAAAAGCAATTAGAGAAGGACTTTCAAACTTTGCAGGCTTTACTTTTTGATAAAAATGATCGGGCAATTGAGTATATGTGTTTTTAAAGTTAATCATCTCAGTTTTTTAGCAGTTTATTTAAGGTAATGGCAAATGAGAATGGTTAGTGTTTGTTGAGATTTAAAATATTTGCTATCTTATAAGCATGGATAAACAAAAAATAATAAATATGTATAATATGCAATCTCATCCTGAAGGTGGGTATTTTGCGGAGACGTATAGAAGTGAATTATTAGTAGATACTTCATCTGGAAAAAGAAATGCATCAACTGCAATCTATTTTTTAATTACAAAGAATTCAATTAGTCATTTTCATCGATTGAAGTCAGATGAAGGTTGGCATTTTTATTTAGGTGATCCTTTAAAGATTATAGAGATAACTCCAAGCAGAGAATTAATTGAAACAATAATGGGGCCTAGTCTAAACTTAGGACATAAATCACAATACTTTGTTCCAGCGGGACATTGGTTTGCTAGTACATCTTTAGGAGATTATTCTTTTGTTGGTTGTACGGTGTCGCCAGGTTTTGATTTTAAAGATTTTGAAATGGGTAAGAAAAAAGACCTTAGTGACAAATTTCCAAACATGAATGAAATTCTAGATATGTATTGCTTGGATTAATGCTAATTTCTTAGTTTGAATTTTATTTTTCCCTTTGTTCCATGAGGACCATTATCAAACATTGTAGTTACACCTCTTGCATCATCAAGGTTTGGTGGAAAATTAAATTTCTCGCTTATATAATTAACCGTTGTATGCTCATTAGCTAGTAAACTGACAGCATGCTTTAGAGCATTGTCTGCGACTTGGTTTAAATAGTTATATTCATTGTTTGTTAATTTTTTATATGCACTTGTATCACCTGAAATATAACAAATATCGTTAGGTGACTTTTTTTGATTCTCCAAGCATAGATCCCTGTGAATTTGATCCGTTAGCTCTTTATTGATAACAACGTCAAAAGCGTAATTCTTTAACTTTTTTAGAGTCAGTAAATCGAGATTTGGGAAAGTGACGCCATTAAAAGCATAGATTGCATTCCCGTAAAACTCTGAGTTTTCTCCCATAAAAAGCATTGTTTGAATTTCTTGAGATTTTATACCCAAGCCTGGGTATATATCATCAGGTCCCTCTTCTCCATTACTTCCTTCAGATATTGCTATTGGACGTATACTTTTTGTTGATTTAACACTAATAGTTAAGTTACCACCTCTAAAACCCTGTTTTAGAGGTTTATCACCAAGGTAAGTCTCTTGAGACTTAGGAACAGACGCCTTCGTAACATCGTAATTATAAAATAATCGCAATGTATCAATTGGGAAATACCTTTTGTCATTATTTGAGAGATTAACATCTAATGCTAAAACTGAAGCTTTTGCATTAAGATCAACAACTGGGTTAGTTCTTTTTCCACGTTTTCTTGCAGTGGCCAAATACCATAAAGGCCCATTGTAGTAATCTGAAGTAATTGTTAAGTCTACATCATTTAGTTTTATTAGTAGATCAACAGAAGACTCTACATTATCTATTTTAAGGCTTAGTTGATATTTTTCATCTTGAGCTTTTTGTTTTTTAGTTAAAAGGTGCTCAAAACTTGTTAATTCATAACACCCAAACAGATTTTGATTATTAACTATAGAGTTTACTTTTTTTACTTTCTTATAGTTTTTATTGCCGAATTGAATATTGTTTAAAAAAGCACAGTAGTTTTTTATTGCAGTTGAGCCGTTAGTTTGATGAATTTTAATTCTGAGATCTAACAAAGTATCAAGAGTACTATTAATTGAGATTTCTCTATGTGTTTGATTATCCCCATCGACAAGTAATGCTCTGTCTTCTACGTTACTAAGTCTTAAAAGGTGAAAAAGTGCTAATTGTCCAGTTTCACCATTAATATTTTCTAAGAAATTTTTTGCAGGAGTTCTATTCAGAGGTAATTGATATATTTTTTCTATTATAAGATTAAGTTTACCGAAGCTTTGGATAATAAATTTTTTATTTTTTATTTTATCGGTTTTTAAAAGCTGAAAAATCTTAGTATAGTCTTCCCAAGCAGATGCCAGTATCTCTTTGATATCTTCGAAGCGGGTAATATTAGCGTATTTATTTTGAATCTTAGAAATTAAGATGTTTATGGCGGCTTTTAGTCGAGCTTGGTTGTATTCATTTTTTTCGTTTAGATATACATGTAAAAACTCAGAAATAGTTTCTAATTCCGAATTTTCAATAATTCTAAGTCCATTAGCGCCTTCAAATGTTTTTTCTAATATTTCAATCCTATTGATCTTTGATAAAGGAGATATTTTTTTATGAAGGTTTATTAATTGAGTTATCTCACTGATACTCGATGTATTTGAGAGTAGTAAAAATAACTTATTTAACTCAGCAGCATTATAACTTGAATAGCTTTGGGCCAAAACTGATTTTTGAGAGACAAGCTTGTCAATATCAATGATGTTTTCTAGCAATGGCATTATAGATTCTTTAGGTAAATCTAGAACAAAAGAATGAATATGCTTTATCTCAAGTAATGATCTATCAGTTATATATTCACATCTATTTAGAAACTCTTTTTCATAATTTAAAATCGTTAAGTTAAAACTTGGATTCTTTGAGACATTAAGTAAAGTTTTAAAAGAATTAAGCTGGATATCTATGCTTTGTTCACTACAATGAAATGATAAAGTTCTCGCAATATTCAGCTTCTTATTAACTGAAAGTTCTGTATTACTAATTTTTAGATTTAATAAATTATAGTATTTTTTATAAGAAAATTTTGCATCCATTCTGTTTGTATTAATTGATGAGTCAATACTTGCAGCCTCTAAAAAATCTTTCTCGTTTAATTTTTTAAACTCTGGGTCTTTATGATAGGTTGCTTTCTCACCATTTTTACATGATAAAATAAATAAACTTATAAATATAAAAAGAATGTACTTCATATTAAGATTGTAGAGCAATTTAGCTAGTTCTGTGCCTAATTTGAACTATTTGCAGACTCTGTCAATTCATTAGACAGTTCTTCCTCTTCTTCAGGTTCTGGATCCGGATTAAGCTTGATTCCTAGTTGGAGGACACTGAAAGATTTAGCCTCTCCTATAAGGTGGACATCTTTGATATTTCCGTCAAGTCCCTTTTCTCCATCCGTACCTTGTTCTTTATAGCCTGGAATTGCCTCATCAATACTAACACGTTTGCCTTTTCCCGCACTACCAAAACCAAAGCCAACACCAGCAAATGTTAGATCAGATTCACTACTATTACTTCTGGCCCTTCCTTTAAAAAATTGCTTATTGTCCCAAATCCCACCAAGTTGTCCTTCTCCTCCAACTCCTGAGTTGTTAAGAATTATTATTCTTGAAAATTTTGATCCTTGTGATTGTTTGAGATTAAGATAGATTTCTGCTGAATCAGCTCCACTAAATCCATCTAGTCCATCCTCAGGTGGAAATCCAATTGCGGCAACGTATTCATCAACAAGGGTTTTAGTTTTCTTCTTTAAGCATGCACTACCAAACGGATATTTTACCCTGAAAACACAATATGTAACGTTTCTGTTTCTTTTGCCTATCTTGGGAGGGATTCCATTTTGTGCTCTTTTTCGTTGATCCGGAATACTATTTTTATCAACTGAGCCATCAATATAGAGAACATCATTTAATGCTCCAATGATGTTAATATTCCTATTTTTGTAAACTTTGAGGTCTTCTTGATTATAATTTATTACTTCTAGTTCAGACTTTATATTAGTAAGTGCTCCAATGTTTTGATTATATCTCATATCATAGATACATGTACTACCTGAGTCGCAAAGAAGTGGGATATTTACTTGTGTATTTGTATGGGTATTAAAGTAATTATTAAAACTTACAAAAAATTGTTTTAAAATTTCACTATAGTTCAATTCTTCAACTTTGAGATTAATTTTTTTAGGCAATTCATTATAATGCATCATCATCTTACTTAAAGCATCAATCTCAAAATAATCTAAAGCTTTTAATCTTGTCTCGCTTGCAGTTGCTAAGGCATATTTCATCATATAACTTTTATACAATGCTTTGTTTTCGTCATCAATTTGAGTAACTAAATTACCATATTGCTGTAGTTCGTCTAGAACAAGGTCAGTTGCCCATTTACTAGAATGTCTTTTTCGATATAGATTCTGTAGAGCTGATAAAATAGATTTCTCATTAACAGTGTTTACGAATCCTTCTCTGATAGACATTTTCTCTAGTTCTATAAGATTATATAGTTCCTCAAGGGCCACACCTTTTTCGTCTGCTTTCATTTGAGAAATAATATATTCAATATTTAATAGGGCTTTCGTGACCTTAGATTTGTCAGTTCTATTTTTAGTCAGCGGAAGATTCTTTCTTAAGTCATTTATTCTTTTATTAAGGTTATCCTTAGATATATCTTCATCAATTTGTATGTTTAATAGTTCACTTACTATTTCTTCAGATTTTTCTATTAGCTTTTTCATGTTGTTGACCACAAAGTCAAAATTGCTTTCCCTTTGTTCGAGGATTTTTATAAAACTCAGTATGTCTTTGTTGTTGAAATAGATATTGTTAGACTCGTTAGCAATTAATGAGTAGAGATTAATTGTTTGTGCAATATTACCATGCTTAAATATAATACGATAAATTTGAGTAGACGGTATTTTTACAAAATCATTCAAGTTTGAACAATTTGATAAAACACATTCTTTAGTATTTATTACCCAAGAATTTATATTTCGAATCATACTTAAGTTTATATTTGAAAAAAGATTAACGTTTTTTTCTCTGGTGATCTCAATTATCGATTTTAGATTTTGAGCGTTCACATTATATGAGGCATTTATAAGGAGATTAATTTTATTATATTTAGTGAATAGGTCTGTTATGAATTCAAAATACTTTTGTTCATTCATTACTTCGAGAGCTAGGTTACTAACATTGTATGTGTTTACATCATTGGTATAGTTTATAAGTGAGTTCTCTAAAAAATATAAAACGGACTCTTTATTAATTTCTTTAATGTTTTGTATAATGTAACTTAAAAGAACTTCATTATGTTCCTCGTTTGCAGAATTGTACTCTATTAAATTTAGAGTTACTTGGTTAAAAACTTTTTTATTTTTAGATGAAATGAGATCAAGAAAATCAGTGACTAAATTTATGTCTTTGCTCTGTAAATGATTAATAATAAATTGAATATCTTCTATTCTTTTTGAGACATCAATATTCTCAAAATGCTTTATAGTAATCTTCGCATCTGCCAAGAGGTAATACTTCCAGAAGTTATTTTTATAATGAGATTGAAAAGACTTTAAAAAAATAGAGTTAAACTTTTGATTATTTATGTTTTGATAGAGTAAATCTGAAAAAAATAAATTCAGACTATTATCTTTTAAAATTTTCTCACGAGCATATGTAAGATACTTAGCGTTGTATAATTTGGAGCTTGTATTGTTTAAAATTAATTGTGCTAGGCCAGCAGTAGGTTTTAGTTTGAAGACAGCCGCTGTGAGTTTATTTTTACTTATAATATAGTCTTCAATTTCTTGATATGCATTATTTTCTAAAAGAGCAATTAGGGCGCTAGAGTTATTTAGGTTAGAATAGTCTTGAGCCATCAAATAATTTAAATATGACTGTTTATCATATATTCCTAGCTGATAAATTTGATAAACGATAGCATCATCCCAGTATTGGAAATGATCAATTATTGTTTGTTCTATTCCTTTGATTTCAATCTCTTCGATTTGGGCCAGATTTAATAGTAGTGCTAAATCTTCAGATGATGTGATTTTTTTCTTTAGCCTTGCAATTTCTTTGAGTCTTGATTCTTTGTCATTTGCTAAATGTTGTCGATAAATATCTTCAACACATGATTTGATGTCTTGATCAGAAACAGAATCCTCTGTCTGATCTTCATCAGAAGATGTGCTTAGTTGATCTAAACAGTATTTTTTAAGGCAAAGTACCTGCTTGCTAATCTGGTCTTGTGTTTCAATATCTTCACTTAGCTTGCATAGCTTAGAAGGAGACTGTGCTAATAAATAAGGTGATGAAAATAAAGTTGTAAGTAGAATAAGCATCTGTTTTTTCAATTTAGAATCCTTGTTTTTTTTCTTATGGTAGCAGAAAACCCAGAAGGATTACTGCGATGTGTAAAATATTCATAAGCTCACCTTACCAAAGTAATATTTGCTACTATCAATCATTATTTAAAGGAAAGGATGTGAAATTGAAGATTTTTATAGCGATGCTTTTAAGTGTTTTATCTTCTTCTAAATTGATTGCTGATGACATATCAGTACCTAAATTTGGAGGTGTAAACAAGCCAATAGAGAGTTATTTCTCAGCTCTAAAGCCTTCAAATTTAATTCAATATGATAACAATACAGGTGCTTTGAATACCTCATTTTCTATTCCATTAAAAAACAATTCAAAAGATTTACGCAAGGACTTAAAATTTTCTTATTCAACTTACTCTTCAATAAATACTGGTTTTGGTATTGGTTTTAGCTTAGGCCTTCCTCGGTTTTATAAAAACTTAAATCCTGTTAGAGCGAATTATATTTTTGAATATAAAAATAAAATTGTTGAGTATCAAGTTGGTAAAAATAGAGCTTATGAAAAAGATCTGACTTTTTTTTCATCCTTATCTCAAGATGAGAATCACTTTATTATAGATATCCCAAGTGGAGAAAGACTAACGTTCTCTAAAAGCACAGGAAATATTCTAAGAGAAGAGTCAGCATTTAGAGCTGCATGGATAGAATATAGCTGGTTCAAAAATGGTCATCTTAAAGAGATAAAACTTTATAACAATTCAAAAATTACATTTAATTATGATCAGTGTAATTTTGAACTAAAATACTATAAAGACATATATAAATACAAGTATTCGTATAAGGGCAAAACAGTAGATGCTTCTTTGTGTGCAAACAGTGTTAATATTAACGGTACAGAGATTCAATTTAATTATATAGACGGACATTTAACAAAAGCTTTTTGGTCTAAGGGCAATGATTTTCCATTGTTTAGTGCAGTTTATGGCGAAGAGCTTAAAGATACAGATGATGAATATTCAGTTCATGGAAAACCTAGTGAAGATACAACAGCACTAAGGCTTGGAGCTTATGGTGTTAAGTTTATAGACAATACAAAACTACTTAAAAGGTTTGGGTTATCTTCACCGGATAGTGAAATTTCCTTTGAGACTAATGCTTCATTTGGTTTTTTGAAAGAGCTTGATATAAATCATGATGGGCTTTCTGATTTCATTATTGAAAAGATTGACCATGAAGCAGGAGTTAGAATTCAAGAAGGAATTTTAAGAGTCGGAGGCGTGTCACCTCTTGGGGATTATGTTTATAGACAAAGTGATGATGATAATGCAAGAGTTCCAAGATTTACTAAAAAAGAGATTTATATCGCTCTTGGAAGGTTAACAGAAGATAAAAAAGACCTTCAGTTTTATGTAGACCCAAATATAAATATACCACAAAGCTTTAATACAATTTCTCCGGCCTGTTTGTTCACAATAGATTTATATAGTAGCAAAGCAATTGTTGAAAAATGTAATGATCCATCTATGAGTTACTGGGATAAGCATGATGACGAACATGCTTTTCAGTATGATGAACCGAGTACAAATTATAAAGCTGTATTATTAAAAAACTCATCATTACTAGTCGGCGACTTTAATGGAGATAATAACTTTGATCTATTGTATTGCTCGAATAATTCGAAGAGTATTATTTATAGTTCAGTCTCAGGTATGGAAGAGGAGCAGAAAGTAGATTTTCCATGTACATCACAATCCATCGCTCATGATATCAATCAAGATGGACTATCTGATTTAGTAACCACTAATGGAGTTTATTTAAATTTAAATGGTAAGTTTGAAAAAGTAGAAAGTGAGTTGGTATCTCCTCTTATTAGTGCCTTGAAGGATCAATTGAAGCTTCAAAACTTTAGCACTATGAGCGAGGGAGCATTAAAAAAAATAAAAGGAAATAAGACGAATGCTGCTTTGTATAAAGAACACTTAGATAAAATAGAAGATAAAAAAATTACTTTTAATGCACTCGAGAACACTTATAGATACGATAAAAAAGGTAATGATAATAGTGTTGTTACAAGACTTAGTCTTGAGTCAGGATCTTATCATTTCTTAGAGGAGAGTTCTAAGGGGGAGTATTTACCAAAAGGAGCAAGAAAAAGAATTCAAAAAATTACTAATGCATTAGGTGCAACTACGGAAATTGAGTATCTAAAAAAAGGCGCAATCCCCTTAGTTTTAAAAGTAAAGAAGTATAATTTAGATGAAGTTGTTGAGGAGAACTTGAATTTCTATCAAGTAATTCTAGACAAACTTAGTGGTAATCTTTTGGGGTATAAGTTTTTAAGAAGTGTGACTCCATCAAGTAGTAATGTTGAAGGGCATGAAAAAATAATACATTTTTATTCAGATAGCTCAAAAGAAGAGTTATTGAAAAGAACACCGATACATGGAAAAGTAGCAGAATCAGTAATTTGCAAAATTGACAGCTGTGAAAAACTAGT
This sequence comes from uncultured Oligoflexia bacterium, assembly GCA_950061135.1. Taxonomy (GTDB): domain Bacteria; phylum Bdellovibrionota; class Bacteriovoracia; order Bacteriovoracales; family Bacteriovoracaceae; genus CATLVU01. Next base: position 24,296 of record CATLVU010000012.1, on the reverse strand, counting down.
AAACTTTATAAAAAAACCAGTATCAAATGAGTTGCCACTTAATGAAGCCGAAAGCTTTAATTTGTATAAATGGAATGTGATTTACGGAGTTGATTTAGGAACAAGTTTTATGCCAGATCAATTTCTAAAAAGTAATTACTTTCATAAAAATGCAACGAAAACAAGGATAATGGATCAAGAAGTGTTTAATTCAGTTGATCGAAAAACAACCATGAGTGATTATACCACCTATGGCCCATTAAAAGTTGTGAACGAGAAAAAAACAGGTGTCGAATCAAGCTCTTTTGGAGCTAATATTCCAGAAACATCTATCTATGAAAGAGTTGAAACAGTTAGCTCAATTTTTAGTAATGTTCTATTGAAAAAATCAATAAATAAATTTGATAAATATGGAAGTACTGTACCTATAGCGCAAACAGTTTACTCATATGAAAATAACTACGGAGAAGATAATTTCAAAGTAATCCAAGATGTTTTGGTTAACAAAGATTATTCAGAAAAAAGTTCCATAACTCTTGATCAATTTGGGAGAGAAAAGAAAGCAGTTTCTAGTAGGGGGAAGATAAAGCAAACCGCTTATGGAGAAAATGAATTAAAAGTAATTAAAAGTGATGATGATAAAGAAATTATAGAAAATTATTCAAATCTTTATGAAATAAAATCAGTACAGGAGTATATAAAAGGAGATGATCATCCTTATTCTAAGTTACAATATAATTATCGATCTCCTTATGTTGTTGATAAAATAATTCTTAATAATGAATCTCTTGATATTGATTACACGTTTAAAGATTCATTGATGTTAAGTTTTGAAATTGTTAAGAATGAAAAGTTACAAAAAAGCATTTTTAAAGAACTTGATCATCTAGGTAATACAATTTTAGCGAAGCAAACCGTGGACGGCGTAGAATCTCTAATTAGTAAAAACTTGTTTGATGCTCATGGGAATCTAGTTGAAGACTATTTAGGTCAACATAATAGTCTAAATGAAATAAAGCGGTATGAATATAAATATGACTTTATGAATCGACTCATTAACAAATTTGATAATGTGACAAAGAAAAATGAGTCATGGGAATATGATAACTCCAAGCGATATTATGTTAACGATAAACTGATTTCAACAAAAGAGATACATCCGGCTAAGTTGATAAGTCATATTGAAAGGGGAGATTCAAAAAAGATATCCGTTGAAGATAGCTTCTCAAGTGGAATTGGGGCTTTGTTTTTTGAAGATGTAAATTTATCTTATAATAGAAACTCTGACGGAGCGATTGCCAATGTTGTTAGTCATGATCTCTATAAGATTTATAATGTTAAAAAGGGACTGTTCGAAGTAGTATTTGATGATATTTCAAAAGTTAAAATAAATGTTAATGATAATATAGATTTGATAGAAAATTATAATAACACATATTCATTCTCATATGATTTACGTAGTCGTTTAGAATCTTTGAAAACCAATACATATACAGTAAATGTAGCTTATGATGAAGACGATAATATCAGCGTTCAAGAGTTTAATGTCGATAAACTAGATACATTTTATCGCGAAGAGTACGATTATAATCATCAGAATCTTGTTAGAGATTCAAATTTAACGGTTAAAAATATTAGCACTCCTTTGAAGTATAGTTATGAGGGACTCTCTGTCTCTAAAATACAGGGATTGATTGATCATATTGATTATGATTCCTCGGGAGCGATAAAATCGATTGTATATACGTCAGGTCTTGAAGTTAAACACTCTAGAGATCAGCTTGGACAATTAGAGTCTATTGAGGTGATCAAGAATGATAGTTCAGTGTTCAAGGAGTCTTATCAAAGAAATTCAGATAATCTAATTTATCAAATGAACAATAATATAAATAAGGACTTAAATGATAATATAATTACTTATAATTACTCGAATGATCTTCGATTTTTAGGGGCCACAAAAATAGGTGATAAAACGATAGCTCGAGATGAATTTTATACTCAAAAAACTAATGATCTTATTTCTTATAAAACGAAAATTATGCAGATTGATAACAATCAAATTAATTATGGCCTTAAAAGCCAAATAAATGGAGTTATAAGTCAGTCACAAAGTCATAGTATAGAGTTCTTATCTGAGGACTTACATTTTGCTCGAGGCAAGTTTGTTAAATATATAAAAGTGAACGGAACAATTATTGGAGCAATAATTTTTTCTGATGAACAAAGTCTTTTTTATCCAATTATCACAGATGTAAGAGGGAGTGTAAGACTTGTTTATAACAAAGATAATGAATTAGTATTAATGAAAAATTATGATGCTTGGGGATTTTTAGATCGTCAGAATTATATTTCTCATGAAGACATCGATCAATACATACTCTTTGATTATGCTATGTTAATGAGGCTGGAATTTAACAGTGATTACCTTTTTGCAAAACACAGAGTCTATAACTCAAAATCCGGAAGGTGGCTTACTCTTGATCCACTTTTGTTAGATAGCGTAGAAACACTTTTGGATAATCGTTACTACGAAATAGACGGATTAAGTTATGCTGCCAATGACCCTATTAATTTTGTTGATCCGAGTGGACAAAGTGCTGAAGCTATATTTATTGAACATACAACTGCTCAATTAGGCAATTTAGCACATGCAATGAAATATGAACTGATGTCAGCTTATAAATATGTTTCAACATTTGTTACAGAGCAAACTATTACTGGACTAGGTGGAAAGGTTTCTACTCCAAGTGCTTTTAAGCCTTTTTCTGGCTCGTTTCGTATGGGTTACGATAGAATAAAAGGACCTGAAGCTTTTGGGGAAGTCGGCTATAAGTATGGAACTGTTGGTGGTAGTGGTCAGTTTGGATATTCAAATGGTGGATTAAGGGCCATAGGACGTTTTGGAGTTTACCAAGGGAAAGTGGGAGTTGATTATACATTAGGTACAAGTCAATATGCTCGTGGTAAATTTGATGTGGGTCCAATTGGATTTCAATATAACTCTACAGGCTTTGGCCGACTTGATTATACATTTGGAAACTTTTATGGTGCTAAAATTGGAGGTTATTTCAACTTTCAATTATCGCCCGCAGCATATAATGGGTTTAATCAAGCAGCTTCTTATAGTGACTGGGCATATCAGGGGGTTCCTTATCCAAACTACTAGTAATAAAATATTTCCTGAAGCTATACAAGGTACTTATTACCGAAATGCCTTGAGTTTGGTAGCCGCCTGTTTATTCTTAGTATTTCTAAGTTTTAGCAATTTAAAAAATCTATCATGGGCAGTAGATATTGATAATATTGGGAATTTGCTTATATTTTATGGAGTTACTTTAATAATCGTGTTCGCTTTTTTAAAGATATATAAATTGTCTAAAGTTCAAGTTAAAATTACTGAGAAAATGTTCCGATTTACCTTTGATAAATTGAAATGGACAGAAATAAACATCGATGAAATCAGCTCTGTGTATCATGAGGGGGGAAAAATCGATGTTAAAGTCAATGATAAACTAATAGAGATTCCACCATTCGGATCTAATACAGAAATGAAGTTGCTGGACTTTTTTAAAGATATTGGAATAGAAGTAATTGGCTACACCTCTGATTAGAGTTGGTCGTTTTAAATGTACAAAAATTAAACATAAATATAAATCTTTCAAGATAAGTAATTAAAGTACCCTTTCTTAGTATACTAATAGAAAAAGGGCTCAAATTGCGTAATTATCTAGTTTTACTCGTTTTTATAAGTACTTATTGTCATGCATTTAATTATGGAAAAGTACGTATAGATCTATCTGAGAACCAGAGTGAAAATACTTTTTCTTTAGGAATAATTGATGAGCAATCAAACGACTTGATTGACAGTCAAGGTATCGAGTTTAAATATCTACGAAGTATAAAGTCTAATTTAAAAGCAGGAATCAGGTATTCAAATTTTGATTCAAAAATAAGCTCAAATGGAAAAAGAGTAAAAAACGATCTACTTGATAATGGGATAATTCAAAATTTAGAGCTTAAACAGAGCTCTATTTTTATAGAGTCAAGTTATAGACTTGCTAATGGAGTAATGAAATTTGTCGGCTCAAGACAAGCTCAAATTTTTATAGATATAGGCCTGGGACTTGGAAGTTCTACTTTTGAAAATACTAAAGATAATAAGGAGTCATCTACAACAGGTTGGTTGTATTCTTTAGAGTTAGGTGCCAATTTAAGTGAAAACTATGTTCTCAGTTTGTATATGACGAAAATACAAGATGGAGTAGATTCAAAAAATAAAATAAATCAAACATTCTTAGGTATGGGAATAAGTTACTTATGGTAAGATTTCTTATTTTTCTCCTGTTTTCATTTTCATCTTTTGCTTCAAGTGTAAGCCTTGAACAATTATTTGATCAGCAGACGAATGATTATCGATTAAAAAACTGGGAAAAAGTTTTTGCGAGAGGACATTTCTATCGCCATCAATACTTAAGAACTGAAGACGAAGTAAAAGCAGCTTTCTCTCCTAACCTATACAAACTTGAAGTCTTTGCTCTCGCTGAAAAATGTCAGTGGGAAACTGTAGATTTATTACTTAGTGATTTTAAAAGATTTGAGAAAATTAAGTATCAAACTGAAACGCAAACAAGCCAGTTGATAGATAAAATCAAAAGTTTTAAAGCATATAAGATAGTTACAAAAGAAAGTAGCAAAAGTGATGAGCAAAAAAACCGAAACTCTGTACTTGTTTCAGGTATTGATTGGCAAAGTGTCTCTGATTTAGATGGTATAACTATAGAGGTTGTTGATTTATGCCAACAATAATACTACTTTTTTTATTGAGTTTATCGTACTCATTTTCAGTAATTGCCAGCATAGGTGAAGGAATACAATTAATCTCTACGGGGAAAATAGAAGATGGTGCCCGTCACCTAGAAAGATACTTTGAAGATGCAAGTTCTGAGGACCAAGCAAAGATTGCAATAATACTTTCTAGGCTAAAAAAAACAAAAATGGAAAATAGTCCGATCTATTATACAAAGTTTGCACTTAAGTTTTTATCAGTTCATTTGTCAAAAAAAGAGAAAACTTTACTACATATTGAATTAGGCGATTACAATCTATCTATTGGAAATTTAGCTTTATCTCAGAAGTACTATGAAAATGCAATGGAGTTAACTAGAGATACTGAGCTGATAAATTATATAAATTATCGACTGGCCTGGGTAAATTATAATAATGATAAAAAACGCATGGCCTATAATTTTTTGATGAAAAGTCTAGTAACTAAAAAAGCAAAGATGAGAGAAGATTCATTGTATTTGTTAGGCAAACTGAGTTTGGAAATTAAGATAAACTTTAGATCTTTGCTGGGAAGAGATATTTTAGAGACAGACTGGTTTATTAAAGGCATTAATGAGTCAGAAAAAACATTTAAAATGACTCGAATCGATGATCAATATTCAAGATTTTACTTAAGTGTAAATAAGAAGATACAAAATAACTGTGAAGTTTTAGGCGAAGATTTAAATCAATTACCAGCTGAACTTGAGATTGACACAAAAAAGCTGGGAACATTTTTTAAAACTTGCTTAGTTAAAGATAAAAAACTTGCTTCAAAATTACTTGAAAATCTATCAAGAAACAAATGGATAAATGATTTTAGGGAAGTTACTGCTCTTGCCTATTACATGACAGGTGAGAATGCTAAATCATGCAGCTTATATCAGAAATTATTTAAGGAAGACTTGACTAAATACAAAGGGATAAGTCTTTCATGTGAATTAGACAAAATTGACTTTAATAGTATCGTTAAGGTTTCTACATCTTGTAATGAATCAGATTTGTATAGCAATATAAATGAAAGTATAATCGGTAAATTGTTATTGCAGAAACACGTTTCTAATCAGGCCCTTTTATATGCTGCAATTGAATCAAATATAAACACAAAGCATTTCAGCCACTTACAAAAAAAACTAGTACAATGTAATAAAGCAAAAAAGCTAGTTGCTCAAAGAGTATTGATTGATAACGAAAAGATTGTAAAAACAAAAGTTTCTGATTTTTATAACAAAAAATGTCAAGAAAATGATCAATATATGCTTATGGCCATGTATTTGAAGTACTCACTAGGAGATACAAAATTAAAAACTGGACAGAAAAAATGCTTGAACAGCAGACTAGACTTTGCTTCAAAAAAAGAAATTTTACTATCAATAGATCTGAAAAAATATAAAGGAAATTGCTCGTTTGAGTTTGATTGTACTATAAAGAAACTTTCAAATTATGTATTACATGGTCAGCGAATTTCAAATGAAAAAGCTCAGAAAAGCTTTATGAACTTCTATTGGAGATTAAATCAGTTACAAAATACTTCATCGTTGATTAAAAAGAGAATTAAAGCAAGTGATCTAGAAAAAATATACTTAAAAATTACCACTGTAAAAAAACTTTTTACAAAACCAGCATTCTATAATGAGTCATTAATGCAAAGGGCATCAACTGATTATAATAATTTAATTACAAGGCTAATGACGAAAGTAGATAGTTTAAGTGAACTTGAGCAAGATCAAAAAGACCTTTTAAAAAACTCATTATCTAATGAGAGGGTTATTTTATGAAGTACTTATTAATCGCTTTTTTTCCTTATCAGCTTATGGCATCTGATGTCATGGATCTAGGAAATTTAGACATAAAAGGAAATTTAAATCTTCCTAGTTATAGTTTAGATACTGACATTTTAACTCTCGATTCAAGTTTAATGAAAATTGCATCTATAGAGTATAAAAAAGACGCTGTACTAGATTCTAAAAAAGATTATCACTTACCACAGAAGAAAAAAATGCTCTTTAATGATAACGATTTTAGATTTGATATTAAAATTAAAAAAGTGAGTTTAGAATAATGTATAAGTTAGAATTTAAGTTAACATTGCCATTTATATTTACAAGTATTCCTTTTGTAATGTTATTATTTTTATTAACTCTTGGGATGTTTGAGTTCTACCAAGACCTTAGTCAAGTATATGGTACAAGTAATACAGTGGGAAAAAACGAAGAACAAGTTTTTAAAGTTGATCTTCAAGCATCAGTTGCATTGAATGAAAATAATATTGAAGGACTTGGTATAAATAACGCCGAGCTGTATGTGATTAAAGTCGAAAAGAAGAAAAGCGGAATTTCATCTCTTTTTGATAGAATTAAAAAACAATCTAATAAAGATGTTTTTAAAATTAAAAAGAGTAATCAGAGCATTGCAAACTCTAAAAGCTTGCCGAACTACAATGCTTTTTTATCATCTTCTGAAAAATTACAAATGAATGAGAAAATGATTCGTGACTTAGTTTCTTCAAAAAAGCACCTTTTCCGAGGGTGTTATAATCGCTTGTTAATTAAGGATGGACTTTTAGCGGGAATAGCAACGATAACAATTTCTTCTGCTGGTAAAGGACAATCTCAATTCAGGGGAATAGGGCGAACTAAAGTTATTAAAGAATTAAAGTCTTGTTTAAATACCCAAGTTTCTAAGATCGACTTTTCAAATATAGATATGAATAAGGCAATAAGGTTTAGTTTAAATTTTAGTTCTTAGTTGTGGCTATAGCAAAGCGTGTAGCACCTGACTTATTTGAGATATCCATAATTTTTAAAATTAATTCTAAAGGAGTGGCCTTATCTCCTTTGAAAACAATAAATCCATTGTTTTTTTCTTTTATAATCTCAGAAAGCTTTTGTTGTAGATTTTCTATTCCTATTACTTGTTTATTAATAGAAATCTTTCCATTTTTGTCGGCTAAAACTTGAATGCTTTCTTGTTCTAATGTCTTAGACTTGGTCGCAGCTTCTGGCATTTTTATGTCAAGGCCTTCGTCTGTTGCAACTGACGATGTAACCATAAAGATGATTAATAAAACTAACATGACATCAATTAATGGAGTTAGATTAATATCAGAGATAATTTCATCATCACTATCATTTGAACCAAAGGCCATCGTTTAGAGCTCCTTGTTTAAAAATATATTCTCAATATTTTCTTCAAGTTCAGCATTGTATTGATTCATCACATCTTTAGACTTTTGTTTTATATAATTAAACAAAATCAAAGCGATAACAGCAACAAGAATGCCAGCCGCAGTTGCGATGAGAGCTTCTGATAAATCAGCAGCGACTATTGCAAAACCACCTTTACCAGCTTGGGATATAGACTCAAAAGACTTGATTATTCCAACGACTGTACCTAACAAACCTATAAATGGAGCAGAAGATGCCACTGTACCTATTATCCAAGTACTGCCTGACAACTTTTTATTTAATTGATCAGCTAGCCTTGAAGAATTTTCTTTTACTTCTGCTTTTCCAAGTTTCTCAAATTTTTTGATGGCCTGGTAAGGTTGAGCAATATACTGATTAAATCCATCTATTTTTTCTTGTGAGTTAAAAGCCTCACTGATTGATTTAGAATCTTTTTTAAGTTTATTAAGAGTAATAATTTTTTCTATAGCGACAGATATAGAAATGATTAAGCATCCTAGTAAAGGGTGCATAATAAATCCACCTTCATGGTAGAGAGCAATCAATTGCATAGTTGGCCTTTCATATTGTTTGTAACTATTTTAGAAGAATTGTTATTAGATTATCAAGTTTTAATAATTGATGAATAAAATTGACTAAGCAATAATATTTAATTAAAATTATTTTGTTAGGGAGTAGTCAGTTGCCACCGAAAAAGGCAAAAGTTACGTCGACATAATGGGGAAACCCCGGTGTAACTGCAAAAGAAAACTTTTGTTGACGAGACTAGCACGGGTAATTTAATTAATTGCCGTGTTGTCTTATATCCTTAATGATCTTTAGACCTCACTGCAATTTAAGATTTGAGGTAATCATGACAAATATTTTTGAGATTTTACTTATCGGCTTTGTTCTTTGTGCTGATTCATTTTCAGCTGCTTTGGCAATGGGGTCTCGTCCACATAAACTAAGTGATTGCTTAAAATTTGCGATTTCTTCTAGTGGTGCAGAAGTGCTTTGTACTTTTATTGGTGCAATCGCTGGACTTAAAATTATTTCGCAATTGGATTCTATTGATCATTGGGTTTCATTTCTTTTGTTAACAGGAGTTGCAATTCATATGTTTTATGAGGGACTTTGTGCTTTTAAGGAAGGTGTAAAGCATTTAGAGTTTTATAGCTTTACGAAACTTTTGATTGTGTCTTTTGCTACTAGTTTTGATGCCCTTGCAGTGGGGGTGGGACTTGGAGCGGCCCAAAAGCCATTAATCCCATTTCTTTTATCGATAGGAGTATGGGCTTTTTTATCTACTATTATTGGAATGCAAATTGGAAAAATTGCGTCAAAAAAGTGGGGAGCAATATTTAGTTTAATAGGAGCATTTATATTGTTAACATTGGCCATTAAATTTTTAATAGATGGCCTATAAAAAGGAGAAGTGTATGAAAAAACTATTAACATTAGCATTACTGAGCTTGGCATTTATTTCTTGTTCAAAGAAGACTCAATGTACCAGTGAAGAAAAAACTAAATGGCAAAATGAAGAGACTTTTAAAGCAAACTTGTTAGCAGAAGGTTATAAAATCAATGAGTTTAAAGTCACTGAAGGTAATTGCTATGAAATTTATGGTTGGGATAAAGATCAAAATAAAGTTGAAATTTATTTTAATCCAATTGATGGTTCAATTGTAAAAAAAGAAAATCATTAATGCTTCCATTAAAATTTAGATTATTGCATTGGGGAGTGGCATTCAGTGTGCTCCTTAATGCCTTTGTTCTAGATGAAGGGAAACAAATTCATCGCTATCTTGGATATTCAGCAATAGTACTGGTAGCTTTAAGAATAATTTTTTGGAAGCAAAGAAAAGTTACTCATTATAATGATAAAGCAAAATATGTTTATTGGTGTATTTGGTTTTGTATCTTAGGACTAAGCTTAACAGGATTTCTTATGGGCCTTGATCGTTTTTTTGGAAATCAAACACTAGAAGATATACATGAAATTATTTCAAATGTTTTATTATTTCTGACAGGCATTCATCTATCGGGGCTTTTTTTCGATGCATTTAAAAACAAAAGAAAGACTTGGATGGTAATGATAAATGGAGAAAAACTCTAGAACTTGGTATACAATAAAACTATGAAAAAACCTGATTATATAAAAAACTACAAAGATGTCATTGAAGCTGATAATGCACATTATCCAGGTAGTAATGAATTATTAAGTATCGGTTCTCCTGTTGGTCGATTATGTGGACTCAAAAAAATAGGAGTTCATATCGAAACACTACCGCCAGGAAGAAGAACTTCATGGCCACATGCTGAAAAAGAAGAAGAGGAATTTGCTTATGTCATAGAAGGCAATCCTCAGGTTTGGCTTGATGGCGTAGTTTATGATTTAGTCCCAGGTGACTTTGTTGCATTCCCATCTGGAACTGGTATCGCACATACTTTTATTAACAACTCTGAAGAGACTGTTATTTTATTAGTAGGGGGAGAGTCTTTTAAAAAAGAAAATAAAATTTTCTATCCACTACATCCAAAAAGAAATGATGAAATGAAAGAAAAAGGCGCTTTTTGGGAAAATCATCCCATGCATAAATTGGGCGAACATAATGGCCTTCCAGATAAGACAGGAGAGAAGATATGATTAAGGGAGTACATGATATTTATTATAATGTAGTAGACATGAAAAGAGCTGTTAAGTTTTATTCAGAAACCTTAAATATGAAAATAATGTTTGAGTCTGATCATTGGACTAGTATGGACTGTGGTGGTGTAATGATAGGTCTTCATTGGACAGAAGGAGCTGAAGTTCCCTATTTCTCTCGTGATTCTCACGGGGCTTCTTGTGGGGGGACTTTAACTCTTCAAAGTGATGATATTAAATCGGATCGAAATATTCTAGAAATGGCGGGGGCAAAGATTCTTGGAGAGTTGGATGAGAGCTGGGGCCATATGCTAATTTTTGAAGATTTAGATGGAAATGTTTTGAAATTACAAAACGCAAAATATTAAATCAAAGGAGACTTTATGAATCCAGTCGGATGGTTTGAAATTTACGTAGATGATATTAATGCTGCCAAAGAATTTTATCAAAATGTTTTTCAGGTTGAGCTAAGTCAATTGATGAACCCTGGAATTGAAGCAACACCAAGTTTAGAGATGTGGGCATTCCCACAAAGTTTTGAAAATTACGGCGCTGGTGGTGCAATTTGCAAAATGGATGGTATTTCGCCTGGTGGAACAGGAACGTTGATCTATTTTGCTTGTGAAGACTGTGCCGTTGAAGAGTCTAGAGTTGAGAATTTTGGTGGAAAAGTTTTGAAGCAAAAGCTTTCTCTTGGAGATCATGGATTTATGTCTATGTGTAAGGACCCTGCTGGTAATATGATCGGCCTTCATTCAATGAAATAATAAAAAATGATTCAAGTAAATAATATATCAAAAGGTTATGCAGGAAGAGAGCTCATCGAAGATGGGTCTTTTTCTGTATCTCCCAATGAGCGTATTGGAGTCATAGGACGTAATGGTAGTGGTAAATCTACTTTGTTCAAAATGATACTCGGAATTGAATCTCCAGACTCAGGTGAAGTCATTATTCCAAAAAACTACTTAATTAAGTCTTTAGATCAATATATCAAATTCACTCATGAAACTGTTCTCGCTGAATGCATGCAAGAGTTAGGTGCTGATGAACAATACGATGAATATAAAGTAGAAAAAGTATTATTTGGCCTAGGCTTTACCAAAGAGGATATGAATAAGGATCCTTTGTCTTTTTCTGGTGGTTATCAAATAAGAATAAATTTAGCAAAAGCCCTCATCGGAAAGCCCGGCCTTTTATTATTAGATGAACCGACCAATTATTTAGATATTCTTAGTCTTCGTTGGTTAAAGAACTTTTTAAGAAAGTTTGATGGTGAAGTTATGCTGATAACCCATGACCGAGGATTTATGAATGATATCATTACTCATACGGTTGGGCTTCGTAGAAGAAAGATTAAAAAAATTGCTGGAGATACTCACCAATATGAAGAGCAAATGAAGCTTGAAGATGATCTTTATGAGCAAACTCGAGCGAATCAAGAGAAGAAGAAAAAAGAGCTTGAAGACTTTGTCACCAGGTTTAAGGCCAAGGCCAGTAAGGCGGCTCAAGCTCAATCAAGAGTAAAGCAATTAGAGAAAATGCAAGAGATGGATAAGTTAGAGGTTGAAGCTAACTTGTCCTTGAATTTTAATTATAAAGAGACACCTGCAAAAGTGTTAATGCAATTAAAAGATTTAAGTTTTGGATATAAGCCAGATAACAAATTATTTAAAGACTTAAGTTTTGATATCAATAAGAATGATAGAATAGGCATTATTGGTAAAAATGGAAAAGGTAAATCAACACTTTTAAATGTGATTGGTGGTTTTTTAGAATCACAAACAGGCCAAATGAAATCTCATCCATCACTTTTTCAAGGGTATTTAGGACAGACCAATATTTCAAGACTCAATAGCAATAATACGATTGCACAAGAAATTACTGAGTGTAATGCGGAACTTAGTTTTACTCAAGTAAGACAAATATGCGGTGCTATGATGTTTAGTGGCGATATGGCGGATAAGAAGATCGAAGTTCTCTCAGGGGGAGAAAAAAGCCGTGTCATGCTTGGGAAAATTCTGGCCTATCAAACGAACCTACTTTTACTCGATGAGCCTACCAACCATTTAGATATTGAGTCAGTCAGTGCTTTAATGAATGGGATAAAGGAATATCAGGGGGCGGTTTTAATAGTTACACACGATGAAGTATTATTGCATGAGACAGTAAATAAATTGCTTGTTTTTCAAAAAGATGGAGTAGAAATATTTGATGGATCTTACCAAGACTTTTTAGATAAAATTGGATGGGAAGAAGAGCTAGCGGATACCCAGAATAATAAAAGGCCCAAACTTACAAAAAAAGAAAAACAACGCTTAGCTCAAGAGCGAGTAAGAATTTTGTCTCCTATCAAAAAGCAAGTTCAGTCTCTTGAAAACGAAATTATACAAAAAGAAGAGAGCTTGGAATCGCTTAATAAATTATTGATCAAATCCACAGAAGAAAATAACTATGATTTGGTTCGTGAATACTCACAACAGATTAAAGAAAACGAATATCGAATTGAGCAGCTATTTGCAGAACTGGATAATAAAACAGAAGAACTTAATAAAGCTGAAGAAAAATTACATACCTAATTTGATTGATATCAACTACTTGGCAGTAAAGTAGGAAAGTAAAAGAATAGAGTATGATAATGATTTGTTCTATGCTATAATTGGTGAGATTAAGTTTTTCTTTTCGTTTTTATTTTTTTCTTTTTTTAGTCGAACTTCAAAACCAACAGCAAAATTTAAAAAACATTTAAAAAACATTTAAAAAACATTTATAAACATTAGATGGGATTTTTGCGTGTAAAGCAAAATGACCTCTAATCTAGAGGATATGTAAGTTTATTCAAAGGAGAATACATGAGTACAAAAATTTATGTCGGCAATCTTTCATTTAACATCTTAGAAGATGCTTTAAAGAGCACTTTTTTACAATATGGAGATGTTTCATCGTGTAAGGTTATTGTTGATCGCGAAACAGGTCGAAGTAAAGGCTTTGGTTTTATTGAGATGGGAAGTTCGGAAGATGCTAGAACTGCAATTTCTGCACTAGACGGTAGTGAACTTGATGGTCGTAGTATGAGAGTTAATGAAGCGAAGCCACAAGAGAGACGTGAAAGAAGTCGTTGGTAAGAATGAAGTACTGGAAGAATCAAACAGCAAAAAAGAAGTATTTAAACGAGCTTTTAAGTGGTGATGAATCAAATGCACGAGCTTATAAAATGACTGCTAGTTATGAACTCGGGGACTTTATTAATCACTCAAAATTTGGACTTGGTTTTATTCACAATGTAATTTCAAATTCAAAGATTGAAGTTTATTTTGACCATTCAGAAAAAACGCTTGTACAAAATTGGCAATAGGCCAAATTAAAAAAGATAGATAAAATAAGAAGCTCCTTATTTAGTCTATAAATACTATTTATAAGGAATAAATATGGAGTTTTCTTTTAATCAGTTATCTGATCAAATCTTTAAATCTGTTAACAAACTGGGATATAGTGTTCCTACAGAAATTCAAAACAAGGCAATACCATTTTTAATAAACTCTGATGCTGACTTTGTTGGACAAGCTCAGACTGGAACAGGTAAAACCGCAGCATTTTGTTTACCCTTATTGGAGAAACTTGATTTTTCTCGAAAAGGTGTTCAGGCGGTTATCTTGAGTCCTACACGAGAGCTTGCAAATCAGATTAATGAAGAGCTTATAAAATTCGGATCTAATACTCCTTTAAAGACAACAACCGTTTATGGTGGAGTAGGTTACCGTGAGCAATTAGTTGGAATACATAATTCCCATATTGTTATTGCAACGCCAGGTAGAGCAATAGACTTATTAACTAGAGGCAAACTAAAGTTAGACTCATGTCAGTACTTTATTATTGATGAAGCAGATGAAATGTTAAAAATGGGTTTTATTGATGACGTTGATCAGTTACTAGGAAGCTTGCCTCAGAATGCAAGTAAATGGATGTTTTCGGCAACAATGCCAAAAGAAATAATTAAATTAATGAAGAGTAAATTAAGTAACCCGGAGATTGTTAGGGTGAAAAATAAAACTCTTTCGAGTAAAAATATATCTCAGAGTTATACTTATTTACAAAAAAAAGATTTCTACAAAGCCCTAAAAACAATCTTACTTACTGAAAATGAATTTTATGGAATTGTTTTTTGTGAGACAAGGGAGGAAACTAAATCCATCTGTGAAAGGCTATTAGTTATAGGTGAAAAAGCAGCTGCATTACACGGAGATCTAAATCAATCTCAAAGAGATAATGCAATGGCCTTATTTAAGTCCCGAAAGATTAATATCCTTGTTTGTACTGATGTTGCAGCAAGAGGTGTTGATGTAACTAACGTTACTCACGTAATAAACATGGGACTTCCACGTAAATTGGAGTCATACGTACATAGAATAGGTCGAACAGGTAGGGCCGGGAATACTGGTAAAGCAATAAGTTTTATTGCTCCAAAAGATTCACGAAGTTTGAAAAGTCTTGAGTCTTTAATAAATGATAAGTTAACAAAGTATAATATTCCATGTTCATTCACGTCTAAAGAAAAAAGAATAAATACTGAATTGGATAAAATGAATGGCCTAAAAAATGCAATAGTTCAAAGGCAAGAAAACTTTGAAGTTGATCAAAGCTATGATGTATTTAGTAACTATTTTAGCGACCTAAGTAAGGAAGAAGCAATGAAGCTGCTTTTTTCTTATCAGTTTAACAGAGATCTAAAAGAGATTGATGAAACGATCTCACAACTTAAGCAAAGCGAAGTTTCGAGATCTCGTGAGCGAAGCTATTCACCAAGTGATCGAAATCGAAACAAGAGAAGAAGAAGTCGAACTCGAAGATATTAAATATGTTTAATAAGGAGTAACTTATGTATCAACAAGCTACAAAGAATATTGATCAATATACAAAAGTTTTGTCATTAGAATTTGGCCTAGGACAGGTAATAGGCTTTTTTAAAATGTTTGATGGTATTAATGACTACTTCGAAGTTCAGTATTCTCTTGATAACAAAAAAAGACTATTTTGTATAAATCAGCTTAATGACATTAGACTTCTATCATCCAAGCAGGCCATAACAAATGCACTTGAACAAGATACTCGTTTTATGAAACAGTTAGCTGTTAAAGTGCCTAGCACTATTGAGAAAAACGTATTATTTATCGTTAACCGGATTGTTAAGCTTATTAATCAAAAGGATCTCTGTGCTACAGAAGAGGTACTTCTTGATTTATCAATTGAAAGCTTAATTCAAGAAGTGAAAGAAGTTTTCAACATTGATTATGTGCCTGCCCGAGAGATTGTAAAAGAGTCTTTAAAGATTGCTTAAGCTTTTGATACTATTCGACCAAGCACGGCCCAGCCTTAGGTTCAAGCTCATCAATAAAGGCTTTTCCGGTCTTTGCATCAAATGTACCAGAAAAATAGTTACCTTCATCTGAGTCACCAAAGACCATATAGAACTTATTTCCTTGGATGATATATGAACCAATGAATTCTTTGTATAAAGTGTCACTTGATAGTTCTTTCCATCTTCTTCTTTTTACTTTTCCATCATTGTAAAATTGAAATGAGTTTTTCTCATAACCAATTCCTGGAACATGTTTAATATCAGGACATCTAAGATAATTATCAATCATAAGTCCCTTATTATGGCCTGTGATGTAACATTTTAAAGATTCAGATTCAAAATATAGGAGTAAATCAAAAGCAACTTCTTGATATGTCGCACTTTCTGTAAAAGCCAGGTCTGGAAAATTTAATTGAAGTTTTCCTTTGTTAATTTGATATGAACCAAAATAACGAGCTTGTTCATTACCTGATTGGCATTCTCTTATGACTGCAGTTATTGATTTATCATTTTTAGGGTAAAGATTAATACAATCAGGGCCTGATTCACAGAATAATCTTTGTTCAATTGTTGTAGTTATTTTTTTTTGAATTATGCCTTCGAGGTTTTGATTCTTCTTAGTGTCTTTACTTTTTTTTCCTCCACCTCCTGAGGAATTATTCATGCAGCTAGTGGAAAAAAACAATAAAATCAGAACTAATTTCATGTTGACCTCTTGGATATTGGTTCTCAAGTTTATATGAAATTGAATTCAAGTATGCAAGCCATTTGCGCAGCTCGTAATCTTTTTTGCAAAAGTTTCAAGGTCAACAGGTTTAACAACAAAACTATTGGCACCCACTTGTGCTACTTTTTTCACTAAAGATCGATCAAAACTACCTGAAACCACTAATTTAGGTGTGGATTTATATTTTTCGAGTTTATTTAATTGTTCAATTAATTGCAGGCCGTTCATTTTTGGCATAACAAGATCTACTATAAAAAATTCATATTTTTTCTGATCATTTTTAGCATATTCAAGTGCTTCTTCGCCATTTTTAGCAGTTTCTATAGCTTCAAGCTCAAAACCAAGCTCAACTAGTTTTTTTACATTCTCGTCTCTAAAGTTTTGCTCATCATCTACAACGAGAAACTTAGTATCTTGATATAGTTTCATTTCTGTCTTCTTTTAAAGTTTATTATCTGTATAATAATAGCATGAGAAAACTAAATGATAAAATCTATGAAATTGCCGGAGTAGATCCAAGTTCTGGTCGTACATTAATGGATAAACAAGAAGAAGTTGATGTAAATCAACTATTAACAGAAACCTTTTTCGATGAGAGTCAGGCGGGTATAGTAGAAGAGAATATCGAGCAAGAAGCTCAGGAAGTGTTAAAGTCAGATTATGATAAGGTCTATGGTGAACCAAAAAAGAAAAAGTTAACTACTCAGTCTAAAGTAATAAAAAAAGCCACGCCTAGTAATGCTAATATTCAAAAACCCAAAACTGATAAAGCTAATATTCAAAAACCTAAAACAAAACCTGAATCTAAGGTAGAAAAAAAAGAAATAGAGAACTCAAATAATAACTTTCAATTAATAATCTTTGTAGTTGCTCTTGGTGCGATTGCTTTTTATTATTTTTTTGTTAAATAAATTTCACCTTCGTTGCCAGAATAAAGATACTCCCTTAAAATTCTCATAAATAATTTACCCACCTATATAATGTGAATTCATTAAAAAATTGGAGTTGTATGTTTTTATCACGTAGAAGTGAATGGTTTGGTAATATCAGAGGAGACCTTTTAGCAGGTCTTGTTGTTGCTCTTGCCCTAATCCCTGAAGCTATTGCTTTTTCAATTATTGCAGGTGTTGATCCAAAAGTAGGTCTTTATGCTTCTTTTGCGATGGCGGTAACCATAGCCATTGTTGGGGGGCGACCTGGAATGATTTCTGCGGCCACTGGAGCGATGGCACTTTTGATGGTTAATCTTGTAAAGCAATATGGAATCGAGTATTTATTTGCGGCCAGTGTCTTAACAGGTTTTATCCAAATCTTTGCAGGCCAAATTAGATTAGAAAAATTAATGTCTTTTGTCTCTCAGTCTGTTGTCACTGGTTTTGTAAATGCCTTAGCAATTTTGATTTTTATGGCACAACTGCCTGAACTAACAAATGTAACTTGGCATGTTTACGCTCTAACAGCTACTGGACTTGGCATAATTTATTTATTCCCACTTCTGCCTAAGATTGGAAAAGTTATTCCTTCTCCTTTGATATGTATTTTCACTTTAACTTTTATTACTCAATATTTTGGAATAGAAGTAAGAACGGTTGGGGATATGGGGCAATTACCAGATGCACTTCCATTTTTTAAAATCCCATCTGTACCGTTTACACTAGAAACACTTTTAATCATCTTACCTTATTCTCTTGCGATGACGATTGTAGGACTCTTGGAATCTTTAATGACGGCGACGATTGTAGATGACTTAACCGACACTTCATCAGATGCAAATAGAGAATGCAAAGGACAAGGGATTGCAAATATTGTTGTTGGATTCTTTGGTGGCATGGCCGGATGTGCGATGATAGGACAGTCTATAATTAATGTTAAATCTGGTGGACGGGGTAGGCTTTCTACTTTAGTTGCTGGAATATTCTTATTAATTATGGTGGTGTTCCTAAGTCGTTGGATAAGTATAATTCCAATGGCGGCGCTTGTTGCTATTATGATAATGGTATCAATCGGAACTTTTAGTTGGACATCAATTAAAAACCTTAGAGACCACCCAATGTCTACTAATATAGTCATGCTTGCAACAGTAACAGTAGTTGTCTTTACTCATAACCTTGCATATGGAGTTTTTGTCGGAGTGCTTTTAGCAGCTTTATTCTTTGCTAATAAAATTAGCCGCTTTATGTATGTTGAGAGTAAACTTGATGAAGAAAATTCTCATCGAACCTATGAGGTTCATGGACAGGTCTTTTTTAATTCAGCTGATGTCTTTTCAGCTCAATTTAACTTTAAAGAAGTTGTAGATAAGGTGACCATCGATTTAAGTATGGCCCATTTTTGGGATATCTCTGCAGTTGCGGCATTAGATAAAACAGTGATAAAATTTAAAAGAGAAGGAACAAAAGTTGAAGTGATAGGTCTTAATAAGGCCAGTCAAACAATCGTTGATAAATTTGCAGTTCATAACGATCCCGCTCAAGTAGATCAATTACTAGGAGGTCATTAATGACAAAGCAGTATGTACTTTCATGTATTAATGGATTTCCACCAAGTCAGGCAGTAATCGATTATGGAAAATGGCTTGCTAAATTAACGAATAAAAACTTAAAGCTTTTTCATGCTATTGATCAACAATTTCACGAAAACCAAGGTGATCTTTCTGGAAGTATAGGACTTGGTGCTAGAGAAGATATGCTGGCCGAGATTGTCGAAATTGAGCATGAGCAAAATAGATTAATTCAAAAACGAGCACAGCTA
This sequence comes from uncultured Oligoflexia bacterium, assembly GCA_950061135.1. GTDB lineage: Bacteria > Bdellovibrionota > Bacteriovoracia > Bacteriovoracales > Bacteriovoracaceae > CATLVU01. Next base: position 4,845 of record CATLVU010000012.1, on the reverse strand, counting down.
ATCTTAGATTCAGGTAAACTTCATGCAGAAGAAAACTTTGAACATCAAGTAAAGACATGCCTAAGAAGAGGAAGGGTTCTAGATAATATTTTAGACTTTAAAGATGAGCTTAGTATTGCTGTCATTGGAAAATATGGCAAAAGACATCAAGGTATGAGTGCTTCTGAAACACCAGTAGGGCATAAGGTAGAGAAGCTGGTAAAAAAACTTAATCTTCCTATTATGATTGTTACGGAAGATTTCGTTGCGCCAAAATCAATTTTACTAGCTTATGATGGAAGTGAGGGTGCAAATAAGGTAGCTGACTTTTTGGCCCAAAACTTATCAACGATTTCAACAGATATTGAAATCGTGTTCTTTGGTAAAGAAAATGAGCTAAATAGACAAATGCTGGCAGGGGTGAAAGAAAAATTTAGTGATAAAAATAAAGTGACTTTAACAATCATTGAAGCAGCAGCTGATGTTGAGTTACCAAAATACTTTGCCTCAAGTGATAATGATATTCTCGCTATGGGGGCATTCGGACATGGAATGATTCATGATTTATTATTAGGTAGTTTAACATCTCAAATGATTCAAGATTCTAAAAAGCCAATTTTATTGATTAAATAGTATGAATACTTGATAATAAAATAAAGCTGGGGTAATGTCCCCGCAGTAAGTAATAGGTTTCCAGTAGTTCAATCCCATGTGGTTCTGTCTATCAATAAGCTTTTTACACAAGAATACCTGAGTTGCGATGCGGCAAAAAGCAAAGAATTTTGCTATGCTAATAGCTTTTTAAGCTCAGTTAGGTTAAATATATAGTCTGTCATAAACCTCGGTGAGGTTAAACATAGGAGTAAAGATGGCAACAGGAAAAGTTAAGTTTTTTAATGACGAAAAAGGTTTTGGTTTTATTACACCTGACGATGGTGGAAAAGATCTTTTCGTTCATGTATCAGGAATCGAGAGTGGTACTCTTGCTGAGAATGATACGGTTGAGTATGAAGTTGGTGAAGGAAGAAAAGGGCCTTGCGCAGTTAGCGTAAAAACTGTTTCTTAATTTCACAACGCGCATGCTTAAATCTTAAATATAAGTTTTACACAGCATGCTATTTAAAGTGGCAATGCGTTTAATGCAATGTATATCCCCTGTACGAATAAAATGTATGGGGGAAATTAATGAAACAAATTAGTTTAATAGCGTTTTTTACGCTTTTCGCTGCAAGCGCTTATGCAAACCAAGGTAATATTCCAGAATTACCACTTAGAACACTTCCACAAACGGGTATTAAGCCTGTTGATCCAATGGAAAACTACACTCCAAGTATTGTTCCTGAATACCGTTTACAAGAAATTTGGAATCGATTAACCACAAGAGTTAAAGGTAAAGATTGTTATCGAAGAGCTCATATTTGGTCTTTTGATATGTTTGATTACTACGGTATTAACTCTATGAAAATTTTTATTCATTACACAAATAAATTTAATCGTGAAATTGATGGAGCAGCTAAAATGAGTAAAAGCGGTCTCAAGGGAATCATCGATTATAGAACGTATAAAATGTTGGGCTATAACAAAACTTGGGACTATCACGTAGCTCCGTTAGTCAAAATAGATAATGGTGAGTATCGAGTTTTAGATAAAGAATTGATTTTAGCTTATGATGCTCAATACCCTTATACAGAGAATGAGGCATGGGATTTAAAAAAACGTCCAGCAACTATCGATGAATGGCTTGAAGGTTTAATGATTAGAGGTGAACTTTTATGGAAGGCCAGAAAAGCGATGATTGAAAGAGATATGAGAAGAGCAAGTGGTTCAAGACTTGAAAGTTTACGGGCCAAATATGTTGAGCTTGGAATGGATAAGCATAATCAAATCGATATTAAATGTCATAAGGCCAATTCGATTGCAGAAGTAGATCTAAACCATGATACAGCTTATTGTTTTTATACAATCGCTCCAATGTACTATTATAATGAAATAGATTTAAGAACACTGGCCTTTGGAAGAACTAATCAAAATTATGCTCGTCCAGTTAGATCGACTACATATACAGAAGAAAACTATATGAACGGTAGAAATTATGTGGCCAGAGATTGGATTTACGGAGAGTTAACTGACGCTAAAAAAGAGTTCAAATGGGGTGGTGCAGGTGATTTTGGTAGTAGAATCAAACGAGTATTAAACCAATAGTTTTATAAAAAGATTGATCTGAATCAAATCTTATTACTCCTTTGTTTATTATAGTGAGCTATATAAAACAAAGGAGTAAATTATGAGTTTAAGAATTGGCGATACGGCCCCAAATTTTGAGATTGAGACGACGAAGGGAAAAATTGATTTTCATGAGTTCATAGGTAATTCATGGGTTTTCTTTTTTAGCCACCCTGCTGACTTCACACCTGTTTGTACAACAGAAATGGGAAGAACAGCACAACTTGCACAAGAGTTTGAAAAACGAAATACAAAACCACTAGGATTATCAACAGACACCGTTGATGAGCATAATAAGTGGATTTTAGATGTTAATGAAACTCAGAAAACTACTTTGGAGTTTCCGATTGTTGCAGACGATAAACATGTAATAGCTCAAAAGTATGCAATGATTCATCCCGGAGAGAGTGAAACAGCTGCGGTAAGATCTGTTTTTATTATCGACCCAAATAAAAAAATCAGATTAACAATGACGTATCCGATGTCAGTCGGAAGAAACTTTGACGAAATTTTAAGAGTAATTGATGCACTTCAAACTTCTGATAAACATGGTGTTGCTACTCCGGCAGATTGGCAGGTTGGAAAAAAAGTTATTATTCCTCCTAGTGTGACTAATGAAGAAGCTAAAGAAAAGTTTCCACAAGGCTTTGATGAAGTGAAACCTTATTTACGCTATACAGATGTTAAGTAATTAAAGAATTAAAGAATAGGACCTTTTTACAAGTAAAGAGGTCCTATTTATAAGTCTTTGACCTAGATCAAGTTTTCCTCGTTTTTATGATGTTATTCTAAGATGAAAAATTGAGGAGAAGTATATGACATCTAAGCAAAAAAAATATGATATAGTTATTGTTGGATCTGGTACAGCAGGTGTTTCTGTTGCTGCAAGATTAAAATCAAAAAATCTAAGTATCGCCATTATTGATCCCTCGGAAAAACATTTTTATCAACCACTTTGGACATTAGTGGGAGCAGGAATATGTGAAAAAACAGAAAGCGAAAGAATGCAAAAATTGGTTATTCCTAAAAGTGTTGAATGGATTAAAGATCGTGTTTATTCTTTTTTCCCTGATAGTAATGAAGTTGAAATATCTAGTGGAAACAGAGTTCAGTACTCTTATTTAATTGTCGCTGCAGGAATTCAGATTAATTGGAAAGCAATTAAAGGGTTAGAAGGAAATTTAGGTAAAAATGGAATTTGTTCAAATTATAGTTATCAGTATGTTGATAAAACATGGGAGTTTTTACAACAAACAAAGTCTGGACGAGCTATTTTTACTCAACCTCCTATGCCTATAAAATGTGCTGGGGCCCCTCAAAAAATTTATTATTTAGCAGAGGACTACTTTAGAAAAAATAATTTAAGAGATAAGGTGGAATTAGATTTTTGTCTTGCAGGTCCTCGTATCTTTGGTGTTGAAAAATATAGAAATGCATTAGAAAAAGTTTTAGAGCGTAAAAGCCTTAACCCAAGTTATGAGCATAACTTAATTGAAGTAGATGCTCACAATCGAATTGCAATTTTTGATCACAAAGGAAAGAGAATTGAAAAAGAATATGAATTTCTACATGTAGTACCCCCTATGAGTTCCCCTGATTTTATAGCAGAGAGTCCAATTGCTAACAGCGCAGGTTGGGTTGATGTTGATAAATATAGTATGCAACACTTAGAGTATTCGAATATTTTTAGTTTAGGTGATTGTAGCTCATTACCAACCTCAAGGACTGGTGCTGCAATTAGAAAGCAAGTACCGGTATTGGTAAAGAATTTATTGAATTTAATGAATGGCAAAGAGCTAAGTGCCAAATATGATGGTTATGCTTCATGTCCATTAGTTACAAGTTATAGTACATGTATTCTTGCAGAATTTGATTATGACGGAAATTTAGCCGAAAGCTTTCCTTTTGATCAGGCTAAGGAAAGATACAGCATGTACTTACTTAAAAGGCATGGGTTACCGCAACTTTACTGGCATGGAATGTTAAAAGGAAGAGCTTAAGTATTATAAATTAACGGTCCATTTGACCTTTTTTAGTGGCCAAAATTTTAGATAAATCATCGAAAGCTCCAATATTTTGTGCCTTAAGTCCTTTATCTGTAAATATATCGGTTGCAATCCCAGATCTATTACCTGATCGGCAATACAAATAGAATGTTTTGTTTGGAAATTGAGTTTTTAGATTCTCTATTGAGTTCTCAGAATTTTCTTTTAATTCGGATAAAGGCAACCATTTTGCTTTTTCAATATGGCCCTCAACAACTTCATTTTCTTCACGAACATCGATGATAATCGAATCATTTGAGTTGAGTTTTTCTCGTAATTCACTAGAAATATTATTTTTTTTAAAAAAACCAAACATACTTATTACCCCTATAATAAAAATTATTATCCTCATTAACTTATTATAATGATTTTCTTTGATAAACAATTTGATCTAGCTCAAAGTATTTGAAATTAGATACTTTGAAGCTAAATTTACGGGATTGACTGTATAAATAAGTTATTGTTACAGTAGTAATATGTTAAGTCGGTTTGTAAGTTTAACCCTTATATTAATATTTTCTTACTTTGCGATATCTAGTTCTTTGGCCGAAAATAAAGAACTAGATATCGAACATATAAAAACAAACTCAGAGCATAC
>CATLVU010000011.1 GCA_950061135.1 uncultured Oligoflexia bacterium | reverse complement strand
AATACGTACATAAGAAAAATGAGTAGAAACACCCTAATCATCTCTTCCATGAAAAATCCTTTGTAGTAAAGGCGCCCATCGGTGGGCGTCACGGAAGACTTCGAAGTTTTAATTCAAAAGATATTTAATTTGAATAAATGTGAGAAAAAATCGCTTGTTTTTTCATTTATGAAAGTAACTCGTTTGCGAAAAGGAAGCGTGTACTTCTTACTTGTTTGTTTAATTGCTTTGCACAAAATTAGATTCGGCCGTAAAGTCCGCCGACTTTTACGGGGAACGAGAAATGAAAAAAATTTCTATTATTTTTTGTGTATTTTTATGTATCAATGTCTATGGGAGCGAAGCTGAGTTTAGGCAATTACTAAATTTTGTAAGAAGTGAGTTCAAGCAACAAAATGTTAATGCGCAAATTGCTCAAATGGAGAATATTGTCGCTAGCGAAAATATTGATATAGAAAGTTATGGGCTTGGTAGGGGAATTTTTGATTATTGGCGATTTGAAACTTCTAAGGTTGCCATTAAAAAGATTGTTAAGTCTTGTCAAAGTAGTCTGGTTAATTATTCATCTTTAAGAATTACATCAGATCTCTATAAATCAGACGACTATATTAAGTATAATGTTAAGGAAAATAACTTAAGTGTTTTGTCTCATCAAAAGGCCCAAGAAGTTTTTCAAATTTTAAAAGGGCAGGAGAAAACCTTAGTGTTTTCAGAGTATGGGAATCGTTGCGAGTCTCGTGCTCATAAAATGTCTATGTTGATGGATGAGCTTTGTATAAACTCAGGTAAAGTTTTTATTGAAAGTGAAAAAATACAACTAGAGGGACATAGTTGGTCATGGGGCTATCATGTCGCTCCTACAGTATTAGTCGAGACTGAAAATAGTATTGAGACATATGTTATGGACCCAGCGATGTTTGACATGGCGGTACCATTAGATGTCTGGGTGAGTGAGTTAAGAAAAATGCATTATTACAATACATACTACGTAACTCTCACAAATAAATACGTGCTTTTCCCTTCGGGTAAAAACTCAAATCCTACTGAGTATCAAATGCCGGTTGAAGAATCACTTGAATATCGAATTTTAAAGGGTAGGCTACTTCGGTTTATTAGATACTTCTTGGGGCCGCTTAAGCGCTAGCTTGTTGTTTAGAGTTGTCATGAAATTTGATAAGGGTTTTTGCCAACGTTTCTTTTTTTAGAGGTTTCTGTAAAAAATCAACCATTCCAGCTGCTAAGCATTTTTCTTTGTCAGAGTTAAAAGCATTTGCGGTTAAAGCAATGATCTTCGGTGCTTTATTTCCATATATTTGAATGACTTTTTTAGTTGCGCTAACACCATCTAGTTCCGGCATTTGCATATCCATTAAAATAATAGAGTAATGGTTTTCTTCTTTTTTCTTTAATTCTTCAAGCACCTCAACTCCCGTCGCAACAAGAGTAGGATTATAACCCAGTCTTTTCAAGAGTAAATTAATTACTCTTTGATTCACTTCATTATCCTCGGCCACAAGGATATTATGAGGGTATTCTTTAGCTGTAGTTCGATCAGCATTTTTAATTGTTTCAAATTGACGAGTTTCAGGGACACCAGGCTTTAGTGGAATTTCAACATAAAAGGTTGATCCAATATGTAACTCGCTTTCAAAAGATACTTTACCTTTCATTAGTTGAGCAAGTTTTGAGCATATTGCAAGCCCTAGGCCTGTTCCTCCAAATTTTCGTGTAATAGAGCTGTCAGCCTGAACAAAAGATTTAAAGAGTTTGGATTCGGCTTCTTTGGGAATTCCTACTCCCGTGTCTTTTACATAAATTTTAACCCAAGAATTCTTTTGGTTTTGAGACACAACTTTATACCCAATAGTGATTTTACCGTTCTTTGTGAATTTTACGGCATTGGCCAAATAATTAATAATGATTTGCCTTATTCTTGTGACGTCACCTATAAACCACAAAGGCTCTTTTTGTGGAAATTCATTTTGAATATAGGTATTGTTTTGACTCGCCTTCGCATCTAATAGGTGAGCCGCTTCTTTGATACAATCATGTAAATTAAAATTAACTTTTTCTAATTCGATTTTACCGGATTCAATCTTTGATATATCTAGAATATCGTTAACTAAGCTAAGCAGTGTTTCACTTGATGAGCTAACAGTATCAATCATTTCTTGTTGTTCATTATTAAAATCAGATGTTTGTAATAATTGGGCCATCCCAATAATGCCGTTTAATGGTGTTCTTATTTCATGAGACATATTTGCTAAGAACTCTGACTTTGCAACCTCTGCTTGTTTTGCTTCTTGCTGAGCTTTTTTTAGTTTTGTAATATCAATATAGGTTCCAGTAATCTGAGTTGGATTGCCATATGCATCCCATTCTGAAAAACGGCCACGATCCATCACGAATACCCAATGACCATTTTTATGTCGCATACGATGGATATTTTCATAACGATTAGTCTTTTTTTCAAGATAGTTTTTTAAATCCGTTTTGCATTGTTTTAGATCATCACGATGAACAAAAAGTTCCCATTGGGACTCTGAAATTTCGTGATCTATCGCTTCATAACCAAGCATTGCAGCTAATCTTTTATCGAACTTGATTTTCTGTTCTTGAATTTTCCAAGTCCATATTCCAAGTCCTGTCCCTTCATGGGCGAGATCAAGCTTTCGATTAGAGTCTTTTAATTCTTGTTCTAATTTTTTTTGTTCAGTGATATCTTGAAATGTTCCAAACAGCCTAATTACTTTTCCATTTAAATCGAACTCAGGGGTTCCCTTACTATGAACCCAGCGTTTATTTCCTTTGGCCGTGATAAATTTAAAATCAGATTCAAAAGGAGTTCCTTCGTTAATACAAGTCGTAATATATTGTTCAAGCTTGGGACGTTCTTCTTCTTCATAAAAACTGATGCCTTGGCTTGCGTTTACCTTGGTTCCGATCTCAAGCTCATGGATTTTATATGTTTCATCCGTCCATTGTGTTTCCATGGTGTTGACGTTTAAAACCCAACCGCCAATCTTTGCGATTTTTTGAGTCTCATTGTATAGATACTCGGTTTCTTTTTTATCAGTGATATTATATCTGATCGCAAGATACTCTTTTGTTTTTCCAAAATGGTCTTTAATTGGTAATAGGGTAGAGTCGACCCAGTAAAGACTTCCGTCTTTGGCCCTGTTTCTAATTTCTCCTCTCCAGATTTTTCCAGAAGAAATAGTATCCCACATATTTTTAAAAAAATCTTTGGAGTGAATGCCTGAATTAATCATTCTATGATTTTTGCCAATTAACTCTTCAACTTCATAACCTGAAATCTCACAGAATAAATCGTTAACATAAGTGATATTACCAGCAGTATCGGTTCGAGCAATAATTGCATTTTTATTTAAAACTTGGTTGTAGTCATTTATTTCAAGAAGCTTTTCCTCTAGTTCATTTTTAAGCTTCATCTGCTGCAAATTATTTTTTCTCAGTTCCAAATAACTTACCACTTGAGACGCCAATGACTTTAGCATCAATCTTTGTTCTTTGTTTAAAGTCTTAGGGTTTGAATCAATAACACAAAGGGTTCCAATAATATATCCGCCAGGAGTTTTTAGTGGAGCACCTGCATAGAAACGAACATTTGGTGCATTTATCAATAATGGATTATCACAAAAGCGATCATCTTTTGTCGCATCCTCAACGATAAATAATTCTTCATTTAATATGGCATGGCCGCAATAAGAAATATCCCTTGCGGTTTCATTAACTGAAAGTCCGTGTTTCGATTTAAACCACTGCCTGTCTTTATCAATCAAGCTAATTAATGCGATTTTGCAATCACATAATTCGGCTGCAGTTTTAGTTATTTCATCAAAATGAGCTTCTTGAGCAGTGTCTAAAATATCGTAGCTTTGTAAATTAATAAGCCTTTCAGATTCATTTAATGGAAATGATGGTTTTTTCATAAAACTCCACTCGTCAGACGATTATTATACAATAAAGCCTTTTTTTTTGCGATGGTATGAAGCATATGCCCCTGAGTAGTAAAAAGCTGTATAATTAGCAGAATAACACTTGGCAAGATCATTTTTGGGCCTTATAAGGACTGTAAACTATTGAATTTTCCAAAAGGAAGCGCGTACCTATGTTATCAGTCAACAACGTATCAAAAAGTTTCGGAGGCCAAAAACTCTTCGATGAAGTGAATATCAGATTTACCCATGGAAATTGCTATGGACTCATTGGGGCCAATGGAGCAGGTAAGTCAACTTTTCTTAAGATATTATCTGGAGAACTTGAGGCGCAAACTGGAAGTGTAGATATAACTCCCGGCGAGAGATTATCAGTTCTCAAACAGGATCATTATGCTTATGAAGATGTGCAAGTTTTAAAAACAATTTTGATGGGTAATGAAGTCCTCTATAAAATCATGGAAGAAAAAGATGTCATCTACGCCAAAGAAGACTTTTCAGATGAGGATGGAATTCGCGCCTCAGAACTAGAAGCACAATTTGCAGAGCTAAATGGTTGGGAAGCTGAATCTGAAGCAGGTAGTATGTTGGCCGGTTTAGGATTAGGCCCTGAGTTTCTTGATAAGACAATGAAAGAGTTAACAGGAGCAGAGAAAGTAAAAGTTCTTTTGGCCCAAGCTCTTTTTGGAAGTCCTGAGATTTTATTACTCGATGAACCTACCAACCATTTGGATATCGCTTCAATTCAGTGGCTTGAAAACTTTATTATGGACTTTAAAAATACTGTGATTGTTGTTTCTCACGATAGGCATTTTTTGAATAAAGTTTGTACTCATATTGCTGATATCGATTATAGAAAGATAAATGTTTATACTGGAAATTATGACTTTTGGAGAAAGTCATCAGAGTTGGCACAGCAGTTAAGGGCCAATGAGAAAAAACGCGCGGATGAAAAGGCGAGTGAGCTTAAAGCTTTTATTCAGAGGTTTAGTGCTAACGCTGCTAAGTCAAAGCAAGCGACTTCAAGACAAAAACAATTAGAAAAACTTGAGCTTGTAGACCTACCTGTCTCAACTAGAAAGTATCCATATGTAAATTTTAAACAAAACCGTGAAGCAGGAAATGATATTTTAAGAGTGGATGGAATTTCAAAAACAATCGACGGGGTTAAGGTATTAGATAATATCAGCTTTACCGTTAATAAAGAAGACAAGATTGTTTTTTTAGGTGCTAATGATCTTGCTCAAACAACTTTATTTCAGATTTTAATGGGAGAAGTGGAGCCAGATGCCGGAGAATATAAATGGGGAGTTACTATTACCAAAGGTTATATGCCAAGTGATAACTCTAAATATTTTGACGATGGAAAGCATGATCTCATTAATTGGTTAAGACAATATTCAGAAGATCAGCATGAAACTTTTCTTAGAGGTTTTTTAGGAAAAATGCTTTTCACTCAGGAAGAATCTTTGAAAAAAACAAATGTTCTTTCTGGGGGAGAAAAAGTTCGTTGTATGCTTGCTAAGCTAATGCTGTCGGGTGCTAATGTTTTAGTTCTCGATGGACCTACGTCACACCTTGACTTAGAGAGTATAACAGCTCTAAACGATGGGATGATCGATTATAAAGGCTCAATGCTATTTACATCTCATGACCATGAGTTTGTTCAAACAATCGCAAATAGAATTATCGAAATTAAAGATGGGAAATTATTATTTGACGAACAAACTACATATGATGAATTTATTGAAAAAAGGTATAAGTAGCTTTTGCTACTCGCCAGCGTTAATTACCGTATTTGGTATAGTTCGTCTGAATATTCAACATTGTGATAAACCTTTTGAACATCATCATCATCTTCAAGAGCATCGATTAGTCGTTGGATTTTTTCAAAAGTTTCAGCGGTTACGGACTTTTCTATTAAAGGAAGTCTCTCAAGCGTCGCCTCTTCAATTTCTAGAGACATGGATTCGAGTTGTTTATATAAATCTCCATAATTTTCAACTGGGGCCTTGATTACTAGGAACTCTTCATCTTTTTCAATCTCTTCTGCACCAAAGTCGATAAGCTCTAATAAAAGCTCATCAGGATCAGAACCGTTATCTTTAATAGTGAACATTGCCTTTCTTTCAAAAATAAATTGAAGGCATCCCTCTTTTCCTACTGAGCCTTCCCATCTTTTAAAATACGATCTAACATTTGCAATTGTTCTAGTTGGATTATTTGTCATTGCTTCGACAAAAACTGCAACGCCATCAGCCCCGTAACCTTCATAGGTGATTTCATTGTAGTCAGACATATCAGAGCCGAGACCTTTTTTGATGGCCTTATCTACATTGTCTTTTGGAACATTATTTTTCTTCGCTGACTGAAGTGCGATCTTTAAAGCAAAGTTTGCATCAGGATCTTCGCCACCTTGCTTAACCGCCATAGTTACTTCATTTAGCACTTTTGTATAACTTTGAGAGCGCTGTTTATCTTGCGCTGCTTTTTTCATTTTTATATTATTCCACTTACGTCCCATCTTTGATCCTTATAATTGTTGTCTGGAAAAGATTCTAAAAAAATATTTTAATAAAAACTAGAGATTTTCTGGATAAAATTCTAAGATAGGGCCATGTATAAGCATCTATATTCGAAATTCTTTGAGAAAAATCCAAATATTAGACATTTTGCCTGCCATTCTCATCATTATTGGCCTGATTGTACTAGAGATGCACAGCTTCAATACTGGGAAGATAGTGCGAAATACGTGGATGATAAATGGGGGTATTTTTTTTCTCATAAGGTACCTGAGTTTCAAAAATATGTAGCAGAAAGTTTAAATCTCACATATCCAGAACAGATAACTATTGCACCTAATACCCATGAATTAGTAGCAAGGTTAATGTCGAGTTTTGGTCAAAAGAAAATTAAGGTCCTAACAACAGATTGCGAGTTTTATTCTTTTGATCGTCAACTCAAGAGATTGTACGAAGAGGAAATGGTTGATGTTAATATTGTTCCCTTAGAGCCTCTTTCTACTTTTGAAGAAAGATTAATGCATGAAGCGGGAAGAGATCATGACTTTACATTCTTTTCTCATGTCTTCTTTAATCAGGGATATAGAATTCAGAACTTGCAAGAAATTGTTGAAGTGGCGGCAAAACACTCAGTAGTTTGTGTTGATTTATATCATTCCTTTTTTGCCATACCAACTAGTTTGAAAGAAATTGAAGATAAAGCGTTTTTTGTTGGTGGTTGTTATAAATATAGTATGGGGGGAGAAGGGGCTTCTTTTCTAATCTCACCGAAAAATACAAAGATTAAACCTGTTAATACAGGCTGGTTTGCGCAAATTGATTCTCTTAGCGATGATTCAGATAATGAAGTATATTTTTCAAACTCAGGACTGCGTTTTGCTGGGGCAACTGTTGATTTCTCAGGGCTCTATCGTCAAGTTGCAGTATTTGAAATGTTGAAGGCCAATGATATATCAGTTGGAAAGATACACTCTTATGTAAAAGACGAACAAAAGAAATTCTTAGAACAAATAAACTTAAAAGTCGGAAAACTTGTCTATCATGGAGAGAGTAATCAAGGACATTTTATTTGTATTAAATATGAGAATAGTGACCTTGCCGCTGAGGCTCAACAAAGATTAAAAGAACAAAAAATTATAACAGATCGCCGTGGTGATATTATTCGTTTTGGTTTTTGCCTTTATACGGAAGGCCCATATAATTTTGTATTATGATAAAGCGAATAATAATTTTGTTTATTTTTTCACAAGCATCTGCTTCTGAATTATCTCCCGTTTTAATTACCACAAAAACAGATTCCTCAGTAGAAAATTCAATATCATCCTATGAGATTATCGATCGTGAAGAAGACAGAGAATTAGAAAATACTTTTTTGCATCTTAAAAGTTTAGATATTGTAAAAACCGGTGCAAATGGAGCAACCACTCTTTTTTTAAGAGGGGGACTTAATAAACATACTTTAATCTTAATTAATGGAGTTCCTTTAAGGGATGCTTCAGGGATAGAGAATACTTTAGATTTGTCAGGAGTTAGTCTCCACAATATTGAGAGGGTAGAAGTTTTAAAAGGGAATCAAAGTGTACTTTATGGAAGTGATGCGATTAACGGTGTTGTTAATATTATTTTGAAAAATAAAATTTCAAGCTCTGTTGAACTTTATGGCGGAGTAGACAAAGGAGCAAGTGTAAATTGGGGACATTCCAAAAGGCAAAGAAGTTTAGGTTTTAATTATGGACATATAACTAATAACTCAATCAGTGAGGTTAAAGATGATGATGAATTGGATAAAAAGGTTTTAGATTACGGCTCTATCACTTATCAAGATAACTTTAGAGGTCATCTAGTTAAGCTTAGTTCAAAACTTTCAAAATCTTTTTTAGAAACAGATTCACAGGATTACTCAATAGATACTCCTATTGGTTCTCGAGAGGATTTTAATCGAAAAACACTTCAAGTTCATCAATTTTCAATGTCAAAAAATAAATTTAAATTAGAAACATCAATGAATAGAGTTGATCGATTAAACAAGACTTCTAATGGAGAGTATAATTATAGAGGGACCGAGAAAAGAGTAGAGGTTAGATATCAAAGTTCAGAAGGAGTAGTTAGTGGAATTGAGTATCTAAGAAAAGACTATCTTGATAATGAGAACGATTTTAATGATGATCAATTTGAGCTTTTTGCAAATAAAGAATATGTAAAAAAGAATAGAGTTTTTAGTTTAGGTTTAAGACAAAACTCTAAAGATGAAGATCATCTTTCTTCATATAAAGTTGGAGTGTTGCAGAAATTCTCAGAAAAGTTTCAGTCTGGTTTATCATATGGGAAAAGTTATAAAAAACCTTCTTTGTACCAGCTTTATGCTCCTGCCATATCTTCTGATTACCCAATAGGCAATAAGGACTTAAAGGCTGAATCCGCCTATGAATTTGAGATAATAAATCGAGTAAAGCTTTCTAAGAACACTGAACTTAAACTTAATCTTTTCGATCAAAGAGTTTTGGATTATATCGCGTTTGAAACAAATAATGGTTATAAAAATATTCATCATCAAAAAACACAAGGGTTTGAGCTAAGTTACTCAACAGTGTTGTCAGATTATTCATTTTTAAGTCTTTATTTTCTACACACAAAATATGAGCAGTCTGATGAGCTGGAAGTCGAACGTAGACCTAAAAATCGAGGGAAGGTTAACTTTGAACATTATTTTTCTAATTCTTGGTCGCTGCTAACAAGTCTAAGTTTAGTGGGGAAAAGATTTGAATATATTTTAGAAGAAAAAAAAGAATTATCTTCATATGAGAAATTAGATATAGAGTTTAGTTGGAAAGACAAAGATAATAGATTTAGTTTGCAAGTAGAAAACCTACTAGGGGAAAACTATCAGGAAGCTGCATATTACTCTGTTTACAAAAATGCTGTTCAATTAAAATTTAATCGTCAAATTTAGCAGGCGTTGCACAGCATGAACCATCATGGTCATCTATTTCGGCCACTACAGATTGATCAAAATCTGCTTTTTTGTCATTTTCAATTCCAAGGCTCTCGCAAAGAGTATCTGTAATCGTGGGAGCGATAATATCAACTTCTATGCCCATCTCTTCCATTTGAGAAGCATATCTATAGGCAAGTTCTAGATCATGAACTTGGCATTCAAAGAGTTTTTCATCACTTTGCTTATCTTTAACAATTACATTTGATTTGGACATAGATACTCCTTATAATGGACTATACACTAAGGAATAGAATGAGAAAAATTTTTTTGGCCCACCCCTCTGATTTTACGAAAGCTTTGATGAACGATTTTGCTGCTAGTCATAACCTAGACTGTTATTTATGGGATGATTTTGATGACTTTGCCTATTTAATTGATGATATGAAGCCTGAGTTGTTAATTATTCACCAGCAAATCAGTAAAAACTATGGGGATAAGATTGAGCAGGGCCTAGCAGAGTGTAAGTACACTGATTACGAGGTTGTTATTTTGGGACAAAATTTTTCAAATATTAAAGCCGAGTACAAAATGGATGCAGAGATAGAGACTGCAAATTTCTTTGAGCATATTTTAAAAAGCATTTTAAAGACACATTAGGAACTTATGAATAAAGATACAATTTTTGTTATAGTGGGCTTTATTGTAACGGTTGCTTTTTTTACTGCTACAATCTATTTTCAAACAGGGGCTTTTGATTAGTTCCGTTCGCTTTTTGGAGCAATAAAAAAACATGTAAGGCTACTATCTTGTACCAACGAGAGAGTGTCTATAAGTTCTTGGTAGTGAGTATTAATCCATTGAGCAGCAAATTGATTTTTAGTTTGCAGAAGCAAAATATTATTTTTTAAAACTAATGGCTTTACATCGCGAAACCATTGTCTATGAATCTCTGATCCTAAAATTGCAAGTAATTGTTCATTTAAAAGATCCCATGCTCCGTGGGCTTTTATCACAGGGTTATCAATTGTTTTTGAGAATGTGCTTTTTAGTTCTTGCTTTATCTTTAGTTTTAATTTGTCTTCAAATATCGCTGTCATCTTTCTCTTTGTCTCAGTCGTGAAATGTGGAGATGGGATTATAATCGGCCTTACATGATTAGACAAGGTGATTTTAACATTAACTTAACAAAGTGTTATATATACTTCGTAGATTCTTTAGGTGCTAAAATATACTTATTTAGACTCAGTTGGCCGAAAATAAAATCAGGAATTCTAATACGATAGAAAGTCCCATTTTCGTGATGAGAAGTGTTAAGTATGTTAGCGTTTGAGAGGACTCTTGCTTGTGCTTCGCCATCTTCATAGGGAATAAAGAGGTCAAAATGATCTTGCTTCGATAAAAAATATTGAATGATAAACTCTCTTAGCTCTTTAATTTCATCAGGGTTATTTGAAGAGACCAAAAAGCTGGCATGAAGATTTCTCATTGCAATCTTAGGTAAAAATGGGTCTGCAATTTTATCTTTCTTGGTAAAGACAATGATTTGATCTTTATCTTTAATATTTAGTTCTTCTAAAACTTCTTGGGTAACTTTTAAATGATTTTTATATTGAGGATCAGATAAGTCACAAACGATAATTAATAGATCTGCCTCTAGTGCTGACTCTAATGTCGTTTTAAATCCTTCTACAAGAGTACTCGGAAGATTTTGAATAAAACCAACAGTATCGATTAAGACCATCGGTGGCTTTGAATCGGGATTTAATGTTCGAAAAGTCGAATCTAATGTCGCAAATAATTTGTTTTCAGAAAGAACATTTACCTTGCAGAGTTTATTCATTAATGTTGATTTCCCTGCATTGGTGTAGCCTACAAGTGCGGCAGTAACAACAGAGTTTTCTCTTCGTTTCCTTTGCTCTGTTCTTGTTTTTTCCATTTCAACTAATTGTCTTTTATAGGCCGCAATTTTGTTACGGATAATTCTTCTATCAAGTTCAAGTTGCTGTTCACCTTCACCTTTTAAACCAATACCACCTTTTTGTTTACTAAAGTGAGTCCATAAGGTTTGAAGTCTTGGAAGCATATAATTTAGTCTGGAAATTTCTATTTGGATTTTTGCCTCTTTCGTTCTGGCATGTCTCGCAAAAATTTCGAGAATAACCATGCATCTATCCATAACTTCAAGGCCTGTTATTTTTTTGATATTTCGCATTTGACTTGCAGTTAGTTCAAAGTCAAAAACAAGTAGTTTACTATTAGTGTTTTTTGCTTGCTCTGCAATCTCTTCAAGTTTTCCACTTCCTAGCATCGTAGCAGGGTCTAGGCTTTTCTTATTTTGATAAAATTGTTCGCCAGGTTCAACGCCTAGAGTGTTAAGAAGCTCTCTTAATTCAACTAGTGAATGTAGGGTTTGTTCTTCTGTGCGATGACTTTCAAAATTTTCACAAACAATACTGACTAGAGTTGCGGATTCATCAAGTTGTAACTGGTATTCATCAAAGTTCAATTTTTATCTCCAAATTCTGTGGTTATAGCATTTGTTGAAGATTATGCAAAAAAAAGTTAAGCTTCCTTTATGTTTAATCCAAGGGCCCATTTTGGGGAATCACTATTTACTTCTATGGTATCCAACTCTCGCGGTAGGGTCTTAGGTTTCGACCAACATATTAATAGGTTAGTTATTGGCCTAAATACTTATTATCTTGAAAAAAGTATAACGATTGATGAGTTTAAGTCTTTTTATAATTTGAATAATGAATGGCCCTCGAATAAGTATATTCGTATATCTCTTTTCCAAAAAGAACGAACAGAACTTATTTCTTCAAAGTTAAGACTTAGTGATATTGAAATTGAAATTCTCTTTACTGATCAGAAAACTAAAGCGCGAAGTCTGTCGTTGTTAACTCTTGAATCACCTTTTTCAGAGTTTTATCGCCCTGTGAAGTCAGGAAGTTATTTTGAAAATTTTAGATTGAAAAAAACTGCGCAAGCTCAAGGTTTTGATGATGGGCTTTTGATTCATATGGGCCAGATATTAGAAGCGAGTACTAGTAATATTTTTTTCATTGATAAGAATGAGAACTTGATTACACCGAGTAATGATAATATTTTAAAAGGGATAACAAGAAAAATTTTATTAGAAAAATTTGATGGACAAGAAAGAGTGATCGAAATTCAAGAACTCTCAAGGTTTCAAGGAGCTTTTCTTACGAATGCAGTTCATGACATAATGCCTATTAATAAGATTAATCAACAAAGCTTTGAGGAAACTCTAAGTTTAAAATATAAAAAAATTTATAACCAACTTAAAGAAGACAATGAGTAATAAAAACTTAAAAGTAAAATGCCCGAAATGTAAAACTGAATTCAATTATTATAAGAGCGAGTATCGTCCTTTTTGCACTCAAAGGTGTAAGGAAGTGGATATGGGCAATTGGTTAACAGAAAGTTATGTGATTGAGGGAAAAGATTATTCTTTGTATGAAGACGATCCGGAAAAGCTAATCGAGCTGTTGGAAAAAAAGGATCAAGATGAAGATTTCTAAAACCAAATTAAATGAGACCTTAAAATTTGTTCAGGATATTTCGTATGATGCCGGAGAAATTCTTTTAAAATATCAGAAAAAGAGACAAACTTTGGCGATCAAGGATAAGGGAAGAGAGGGAATTGCATCTGAGGCGGACTTAAAGTCAGAGGAATTTATTATTTCTGCCATCCAAGAAAAATTTCCAAAGCATTATATTTTAAGTGAAGAGAATAAGAGTAAGGGAATCAAGGAGTCTCAGAAAGCTGAGTATGCATGGGTAATTGATCCTCTTGATGGAACAAATAACTTCGTAAATGGCATTCCTATTTTTGCAACTTCTATTGCTCTACTGGAAAAAGGTAGACCTATTCTTGGTGTAGTTTACAATCCATCATCAGGGGAATGTTTTTTTGCATCGAAAGGTAATGGTGCTTATTTAATAGACTTTAGGATAAATCCTCTAAAAAAATTTCACCTTGATAATAAAGAAAATAAAAAAGAAATGAGAGAGTGCATTTTTTCTCCTGCTCCTGTTTATGAAATAGAGGATCGTTTTGAAAGACAGCTTTCAACATTTAGAAAAAATATAATTGGCGCACGAGCAGTTAGAAGATTAGGTAGTGCCGCCCTTGAATTATGTTATGTGGCCAACGGTAACTTTGATGCTTACTGGGAAAAAAACCTTAAGCCTTGGGATGTTGCGGCTGCCGATATCATATGCCGAGAGTCAGGTATCAAAATAACAGAGTTCAGTGGTAATCCGTTTTCGCCATTTAAGGATTCGGTTATCGCTGCTGCACGTCCTTTACATGGAAGGATACTTGGGAAAATTCAAAAATAACCTTCTTAAAGACTCAAGAAAATTTAATTATTGATAGAGTATTTTTCTGGTTTAAACATTCATTGCAAACGAGTATCTAAATACTTATAATTATATTTATGTAATTTCCATGGAGGGAAGAGTGAGTTTATCGATGTTGAACTATTTAGATAAGTATACAGTTCAAATTTTTATTTTTTTACTAGGTATGTTGCTGATAATTACCGGTGTTTTACTTTTTGTTTGGATTTCAAATAGAAGAAAATTTCATCAATTTAAACATCAGATCCCATCTTCAGTTTTAAAAAATTATTTAGATTCAATAATTCAAAACTCAACAGCATTAAAATCTTCACTTTTTAGGGGAGGGGGATTAGATGTTGAAGCAGGAGGTGTTCCATCGGTTCTTCCACTTGACCAGTTAAAGCAAGGTGCTGCTTTTGATGCGGTTAGTGCTGGAGGAGATGAAGAGTTACGTGCAGAAATTAATAGATTACAAAATGCCTTAAGCGATAAAAATACTATCATTAAAGATTTAGAAACGGCTAAAATTGGCCTTGAAGGTGAGAATAAAAGTAAATCTGAGAGGATTGTTGAATTAGAAAAACTCTTAGAAACTTTGAAAAATGAACCTGGTGAAAGTGGGGATTCTGCAAAAATTCTAGCAGAAAAAAATGCACTAGAGCTTAGAAACAAAGAAATAGAAGAGCAATTAAAAGAATATGAAATTATTGGTGATGATCTTGCAAATTTAAAAAAGATTAAACAAGAGAATGAACAATTGAAGCAAGCACTTGCTGATATGGGACAATCTGCACCTGCTGCTCCACAAGTAGACCCTGATGAAACTCCGATCGTTGAGCCTAAAGATGAAATGCCACAATTTGATGATGGTCCTCGTGCACCGGCACCAAGTGAACAGCAAGTTGTTGCAGAAGAAACTTCAGTCAAAGAAGAGGTCCCTGCTGAAGAACCTGTTGCAGAAAAAGTGGCCAACGAAAGTACTAGTAATGATTCAGAAGAAGAGCAAGAACCTGTAAATACCAAATCACCAGAAGATCTACTTAGTGAATTTGAAAAGATGTTGGGTTAATTATGAGTTTGAAAATCAATTCGATGCTTTTGTTATTTGCGATCAGTACAACAGCATTTGGTAATGTAAAAAGAATTTCTCTTGAAGAAATGTACAAGCAAAATAATCCAAGTAAAAAGTTTACAGAAGATCTAAAAAAGAAAACTCTCGAGCAAAAACAAGATGCAGTACCTACACTTATAAATGTAATGAAAAAAAGTGAGTTCCCTGATAGCAATCGTTGGATTGCAACTTATATGTTAGGTAAAATAATGGGAACTAAATCTGCGCCATTTATTGCGAAGTTCGCAGAGCACCCAAATTGGATGCTAAGGCTTGCATCTTTGAAAGTTTTGCTACATTTAAACCAGAAACAATATTCAGATATTTACGTCAAACTTTTAAACGATAACTCATTAATTGTTAGGCATCAGGCCCTTCAAAATATTAAAGAGATGCAGTTAAAAGAACTTGCTCCTCATGTATGGAAGATGCTTTTTAATAAAGAAAATTATCATGGAACGAAAGGGAGTAGGGTCAGAGGCCATATTATTAAATCAGTAATAAAAGTGGTTGGTGATTTAGAATATAAAAAAGCTGCTAAGCCTATGCTTAAAATGATTTCCAATAAAAAGTACAAAGATATCTTTGCTGAGTTAGATTATTCTCTAAACAAGCTAACAGATAAAAAGTCACCGAAAGGCTCCTTGAGTGTTAAAAAACATTTTTGGAGTCGAGAAGCAATTAAAACATCCAAGATTTAAAACCGAAACCTCTTAGTGTCAGTAGTGCTGTAGGTAAAGAGGCCAATACCAATTTAGTTAGGCAGTTTAAAAATTCTCAAGTTGTTCTTGTTCTTTTGCTTTATCTATTTCTCTAATTTTATTATCGTTTTCGATCCGAACACCAATTCGATAGAGGAGAGTCTTCTCTAAAATTCCATCAGCAGGCACTTCTTTGAAGCCTTGTAGAAAGTCTTGTTCTACTCGTTGACGTTTGAAGATTGTAACTTTTGTAACTTTCCTTCCTAGGCTAAAACCTTCCGCAACGTTTACAAGTATTTTAAACTCAGCCGCTTTAACAGCATCTGCACTCCCAAAAGAATCAGTGAAGTTTACTTCTAAGGTATTATCCATCCAGCGAGTTTTTATTTTTCCTGATTCTTGGCTCTGAAAAGCAATATCATATCTTTTCATTACTTGTAAGACAGCTTGCCATGTTTGGTTAAAATCAGCTTTAAAGACACGTGAAGGAATTTCGAGTTCTTCAGTTATTTGTTTAAATTGATCGTATGAAGCACAGCTCGTTAATATCAAAATAATAATGGCGCTAATAATTTTTTTCATTCTTTAATTTTAACAAGATTAAATGAAAAAGAAAGAGTAGTAATATAAAGGGAATAAACGCCCAGATTCCAAACTTTTTATACCATAATTGAAAATTTTCTTTTTCATTTGAAAGTTTCAAGTTGATATCTAGGTTTGCGGCTTCGTAAATATTGAGCCTTTGTAGTTCTTTGCCATTTTCATCAATTACGACTGAAATTCCTGTATTCGTTGAGCGGACTATAGGGAGTTTAAATTCTATCGCACGCCATTTTGTTAAAAATAAGTGCTGTTCAGGTTCAACTGTATCTCCATACCAAGAGTCATTAGTCATATTAATTAAAAAATCTGGCCTGGACTTTGTATTATTTAAATATTCTCTGATGTATTCAGGCTTAAGTAGTTCATAGCAAATGGTTGAAATAAATCCGATTCCTTTTTTTGTTGTTGATTGAAATACGGGAAAGGTTTCACCTTCTTTAAAGAATGCCATTTCCTGAACGTAAGGAGCAAGTAGTTCATTTAATGGGCCAAAAGGGAGTGTTTCTCCAAAAGGTATTAAAATATGTTTTTGGTAAACGTCAGATAGCTTACCTTGGGCGGTAATAAAAAAAGCTGCATTCGAATCTGTTTGGTAAGTTGATTCAGTATGTTCTTTATGATTATCATATGACCCAATGGCGAGATCAGCTTTTTGTTTCGCGATAATATCTATGAATAAATCAGGCAAGACTGTTTTATCAATATTGTCTTTATCTCTATAGATAGGGTATGGGTATGCAGTTTCAGGCCAGATGATTAGATCTATAGGTCTTGGGGCAGGTTGGTTACTTAGATTTTGATATTTTTTTAAAACAGATTCAACCGAATTCTCTTCTCCGGCTTCTGAAGCGAGTTTAAGATAATTACTAATATTTGCTTGAACAATTCTAATATTAAAGTCTTTCTTCTCTTTTATAGAATCTGTTTTAGTTATCGAAGAAAAGACAGGGTTTAAAGCTATAAATAAAATGATAAAAGATATATTAATGCGACAAAATTGTTTTGTTATTTTAAAGCGAATGACTTCAAAAACTATTAAATAACTTGTAAATGAAAATGCGAATAATCCAAATAGAGATGCCAAACCTAGATATTCCGATAGTACAATCCATGGTTGACCTAGTAGAACGGGAAATTGCTGAGGAAAAAAATACTCAACTAAACTAGATAGAGTTGCTAATGATAAAGAGTGTAAAGAGTTCAAGGCGACTTTTTGTTTTTTGAAAAAATAAATGAAACCTAAAATGAACCAATTGTATGGATTGAATAAAAACAAGTAGAATGCATTTGCTAATATTGCTAATACAAAAGGTATTTGGCCGAACTCTACTAATGTATTTGCAATCCAATGAAAACTAAAAAGAGTGATAAATAAATTGAATAAAATTAAGCTGAAAATATTTTGTTTTAAATTGGAACTTTTAAAGAAAAGATAAAAAAGTATCGTGGTCCCAATAATCGGGGCAATAGGAATTAAAATATTAATGATATTCGGATGTCCTAAGGCGTATATAAAAGCAGCAAAAATTGCTACGAGGTATGGTTTAAATTTCTCCATACCTTATTATAGTAGAATTATTTATTTTTAGCTACACCTCTTGCAATTGGAGCGGCTTTTTTAGGTGAATATAATTTATTATATACATGTCCTGCAACTTCTAATGCTCGAGCAGCGTCAAGTTTTCCTCCTCCTAGTACTTTGCCTTTTAGAGATTGCATTTTTCTAGAAGAACTAACAATGATATTTTTAATTTGTGAGTAACTAAGTTTTGGATAGTTTGATTTAACCAAAGCTGCAACACCTGTAACAAAAGCTGTTGCTTGACTTGTTCCGGTCATCAACTTCGCTGCAAAGTTTGGAACAGAAGATCTAATTTTATGGCCTGGAGCTGCGATATCAACTGAGTGTTGTCCCCAGTTTGAAGAACTAATAATTTGATTAAATTCATTATGTGCACTCACTGTAATGATATTTGCTAAACCATAGCTTGCTGGGTAGTAAGCGTTATCTTCAATATCGATATTAGATTTTTCATTTCCGGCAGCGGCAATGATTAATATTCCTTTCTCTCTTGCTTCTTCAAGAATTTTTTTCTCTTGAGGCGAAGCTTTAGGGCCACCACCTGAATAGTTAATGATATCTACATTTTGGGCAACTGCGTATTCTAAGGCTTTTATAGTCGACTTTAAATTATCTTCACCTGATGCTTTTGGGTTAAAGTATTTTATAGGTAAGATTTTAACTTCAGGAAAAACACTTTTGATAATTCCAGCAACATGTGTTCCGTGACCATGAGTATCGATTGGTGTGTTGGTTTGCTTTTTCTTGTCTGAAAAATCTACTCCGTAATTTGCAGCTGAAATAGCACCGTTTTTAACGAATAAATTTTTTCTTAAGTATGGGTGATTTGGATCAATTCCAGTATCAACAACAGCAACAACAACTTCTGATTTTTTTTCAAACTTTTTCCAACCTTCAACTAAGTTGATAGAAGACTTTTTAAAATTAGGACTTATTCCCCAATTAATAAATTTATTTTCCGATATAGCTTTTTCACTATAAGGGCCATATTTTGCTTCAAGAGCTTTTTTCGCCTGCTTTCTTTTTACAACAATTTTGCGAGAGCTAGCGTCTACGAGCGAAGAATTAACTAAGAGAAAAAAAGCAATAAGGGTAAACAGGTTTTTAGTGAGACTGGTCATTTTTAATTGGTCCTTTGTAGCAGTATTCCCTAATTATTAAGCAAGTTCTTTGCCAAGAATCTTTTAACAAAAACAAAGACTTACGTCATATGTTGGAAGTTAACTGTACAAAAATTATATACCTGATTAAAAAATAAACGCAGAGGGAAAAAAAAATGCCAGCGTTGGAGCTGGCATTTAATCTTATAGAAAATGTTTTAAATGATTATGCTCTTCTAAACGATCTTTGTTGAGATCTTTCATGCTCTTCTGCAACTTCAACACAAAATTCTGCCCAAGGTTGAACTTCAAGTCTTTTGGGCTCAATTTCATCACCAGATTCGACACAAAAACCATAGGTTCCTTCTTCTATTCTGGCCAAGGCAGCATCAATTCTTCTCAGTTTATTTAGTTCTTTATCTCTAAGGCTAAATGAAATTTGTTGATTTATTGTGTTATTAGCTAAATCTGCATCATCAGCTAGGTCTTCTTGTTTAATTTGCAAGTCCTCTAAGTTCTCTAAAACACCGCTGTTTACGATTTGCTGTCTTGCATGAAGCAGCTTGCCTTTGAAATAATCGACTTGTTTCTTATCCATATGAATCTCCTCCTGACATTATAGATTTGCACGCTTTTCCTTGCAGCTCGTCTATTTTACTTCCCCTTATCGGTGTAACGCAATAAAACTTTATTAAGATTGAACAATGTAAGAAGTTGTTAGTTAAATTAAACTCTTTGTCATGTTCGATTAAATAAAGTAAAAACCATGTATGCACCTGCTTGTAAGAGAAACAGTTATTTTGCCACGTTATTATACTATGTTGCTTGGCGCATTCTTAATACTTTTTAGCGCCTGTGGTGAAAAATCTAAAGATAACAAAGACTTAGACGACAAAATTATAAAGAATGAGAAAATATTTCCCGAATTTGTGGAATCGCAAAAACTCATATGTGACACAGAAAATTGTCCTGAGTTTCTAACTAAAATCACGGTGATAACTCCAAAGAGCATTCGCTATTGTACGGGGACCCTTTTAACTAAAAATTTAGTTGTAACCAGTGCTCAGTGCTTGCCATCAAACATGAGAGCAGCACACTTAAGATGCGATAACTCAGTATTTTTTACTTTTGCAAAAACATCTGGCGCTAAAGCCCAGACGGTAGGTTGTAACCAGATAAAATATGCTGATAGAAATATCACAAGTGATCCAGCTCTATGGAGTAGTGATTTAGTTTTTTTCAAGTTGAGCCAAAGTGTAAATAGATTGACCCCAGACCTTAAGGATGACCCTCTGGTTGTTGCACGTGATGCTCGAATATGGAAGCTAAACTATATAGACGAGCTAACAGCCTCGATTACTGAATCAGTATGTGATCTCGCGGGTCGAAATTATTTATACCCGCATAATAATACAGGCTTTTCCTCCATGGTGATTGGTTCAAATTGTGGCTTAGAAAAAGAAGGTAATTTAGGTGCGCCGATTTTTAGTGGTGATAAATTGGTTGGAGTCTATTCAGTTAAAGAAAGGCAAAGACTTTTAAATTTTCTAAAAATTAAAGGCTATATTGAAGATGATAAAGTCAGCTTTGAGTATTTTTCAAGACTTACTTGTTCTTCATACTTATTTGATGGCCACAGGCATAAGCCGAGCTATTGTAAATCCAATATTAGTTTTGATCATTTAGATAGAAGAAGATCAGAGCTCTTAGCAGCAGGTTCTCTTCATTCTCAGAGTTTAGAAGACATTCGAAATGAGTTA
Organism: uncultured Oligoflexia bacterium; assembly: GCA_950061135.1. Lineage (GTDB taxonomy): Bacteria > Bdellovibrionota > Bacteriovoracia > Bacteriovoracales > Bacteriovoracaceae > CATLVU01. Next base: position 18,158 of record CATLVU010000011.1, on the reverse strand, counting down.
GAGACTCCAGAAAAATACTTCTTATGGAGAGTAGAGTTTAGAAAAAACAGAAGAGACAATTCAATTGAAGTTTCAATGGGACGGCCTAAATGTATATACAACTCAGCTAATTGGATCTGGGAGTTTAAGCCAAGCCGAAGAAGTATCTACACTAAAGGTACAGTCAAAATTGTTTGGCCTAATTACCTAGTGAAGACAAAGTTAGACAGTTTACTACGACCGTATTCTGAAGTTCAGCAATATGGGCAAAAAAACTACTCCATAGAGTTTAATCCTTTCAATGCCCATGTGAATGGAAATACCTATACCAAGATTACAGAAAGCATTGGTAATTATTCTCGTAATCCAATTCAATATTTGGATATTAAAACTTGTAATTAATTTTGCTTTAAGTCTCTCCAGCTTTTACCTTTTCGATTTTTTCTTTTAAGTTGCCATTCTTTGACAGCAGCAAGATGTTCTTTGTAAGTCGATGTGAAAATATGTGTACCATCGTTTTTACTAACAAAGTAAAGGTATTTATGCTCTTGAGGGTTTAGAACTGCTTTTATAGCAGCAAGTGATGGGTTTGCAATAGGCCCTAGTGGAAGGCCATTAATTTTATAAGTGTTATAGGGAGTTTTTTGCAATAAATGTTTTTTACGAAGGTTTCCATCATAGTTTTCCCAAATACCATAAATTGTTGTGGGGTCAGCTTGAAGTCTCATTTTCTTTTTGAGCCTGTTTAAATAAACTCCAGCAATTGTTGGGCGTTCCCATTTCGCGCCAGTTTCTTTTTCTACAATAGATGCTAAAATTATAATTTGATGTTTATTTAAGAATGGATGATCCCAGTTGATGTCTTTTGTTTTCTCTTTAAAGGTTTCAAGCATAGTATTTATAACTTGTTTTGCACTTGTTTTAGGAGCAAACATATAAGTTTCAGGAAATAAATATCCTTCTAGGTTTGGGGCTTTCTGATCAAAGTTTTTAATATGGGCTGAGTTTTTAGCTTCAGCAATAAACTTTATACTTTCAGTGATTCTTTTTCTTTCTAAAATCTCGGCGATTTCATAAAGGTTTTTACCCTCAGGAATTGTAACCTTTGTTAGCATTGGTGTTCCCGAGGTTAGGATTGCTAATACTTCCCCCATATGAACACCGCTAGGAATTTTATAAGAACCAGCTTTTAAAGATGTCATCTTATCTGTGTATTTTGCGTAGTAATGAAAAATGCGAGCATTGGGAATAATTTCTTGTTTAGAAAGTTTATAATTTACTCTTGAAAACCCTTCTCCTGGCTTGATGGCAAATACTACTTCTGGCCCTTCGTAAGGTGTATAGAAAATAAATGCTACATGAGTTGCAATCAATGCAGCAGCAAGAATAGGAGCGAGGAAGATTGAGAGAACAGCAGCTTTTTTCATTTAACACCTTTTGAGTTTAAATATTCTTCAATAATAATAGCAGCACTTAAAGCGTCGATTTGTTTAAGGTCTACCTTAAAATTAAAATTAGGATCTTGTTTCATTCTCTCTTGGGCTTCGTAAGTAGTCAAAGCTTCGTCTTGGCAAAACAGGGGGATTGATATTTTAGATTGCAGTTCTAGGGCAAAGCTTTTAACTTCTTTTGTGGTTTTTGACTCGCTGCCGTCAGTGAAATAGGGAATTCCAATGACGATTTGGTCAATAAACTCATCTTCAATGATTTGCTTAATATCCTTAATCAATTGATCATCAGAAGAATATGAAACTCGTCCCCAGCGCAATGGGTAGGGGTCTAACTGAACTTTGTAAGTTGCAAAACCAGTAAATTTTTTACCGTAGTCTATGCCTAAAATATGGGTACCTTTTGAAATGCTCATGCCAATACTATATTAAGCTTGACAACATTTTGAAAGCGGATATTATTGACCTAAAACCGACTGTTATTAACTAAAAATTATCATTTCTGAAATTATCTGAATGAAAATCTCATCATCTAACCTACCGGAGTTTATTGAATGCATTTAACAGATCTTAGAGAAAAAGACATCAAACAACTAACTGAAATGGCCAATAAGGCAGGCATTGAAAATGCCGGAACGATGAAAAAACATGAAATCATCTTTGCTTTGTTAAAGAAACACTCTGAAGACGACGAATCGATTTATGGAGATGGTGTTCTAGATATTCTTCCAGATGGCTTTGGATTTTTAAGATCTCCTGGTTATAACTACCTTCCTGGTGCTGATGATATTTATGTAAGTCCTAGTCAAATTAGAAGATTTGGGCTTAGAAATGGTGATACTATAAAAGGTGAAATCAGACCTCCAAAAGAAGGAGAGAGATATTTTGCCCTTCTTAAAATTGAATCGATTAACTTTGCATCTCCTGAAAAACATAAAAAAACGGTCTTATTTGATAACTTGACTCCGCTTTATCCAAATAAAAAGATTAATTTAGAGGCTGAGCCAGGTGGATATTCAACTCGAATTATTGATCTATTTGTTCCGCAAGGATTTGGTCAAAGATGTTTGATTGTTGCACCTCCAAAAGCAGGGAAGACGGTTTTACTTCAAGATATTGCCAATGCTATTTCTGCAAATCACAAGAAAGCAAAACTAATTGTTCTTCTAATTGACGAGCGTCCAGAAGAAGTTACAGATATGAGAAGAAGTGTTGATGCAGAAGTTGTTTCAAGTACATTCGATGAGCCAGCTTCAAGACACGTACAAGTTGCAGAGATGGTTATTGAAAAAGCGAAAAGACTTGTTGAGGCAGGAGAAGATGTTGTCATTCTACTTGACTCGATCACAAGACTTGCTAGAGCATACAACACAGTAATTCCGCCAAGTGGTAAAATCCTTTCTGGTGGGGTTGATTCAAATGCGCTTCATAAGCCAAAGAGATTTTTTGGAGCTGCAAGAAATATTGAAAACGGAGGCTCACTTACAATTATAGCGACTGCGCTAATTGATACAGGTTCAAGAATGGATGAAGTTATCTTTGAGGAATTTAAAGGTACAGGTAATTCTGAAATCCAATTAGATAGAAAACTTATGGAAAAAAGAATCTTTCCTTGTCTTGATATAAATAGATCAGCGACAAGAAAAGAGGACTTATTAATGGATCCAGCTGAACTTTCGAAAGTGTTTGTTTTAAGAAGAGTACTACACCCGATGAATACAATTGATTCGATGGAGTTTGTTTTAGATAAAATTAAAAACTCTAAGACAAATGATTCTTTCATGGATTCAATGAACGGATAATTCATGTCGATGTATGATAAGCTTGAAGAAGTTGCCAAGCGCTATGAAGAATTAACAGAAAAACTTGCAGATCCTACGATTTATGATCGTCAGGAAGAGTTTAAGCAAGTGTCTAGTGAGCGTGGCAATATTGAAGAGCTTGTTCAATGTTTTAAAAAATATAAGAAAATAACGTCAGATATTGAAGGCTCAAAAGAAATTTTAAAAACCGAATCAGACGAAGATTTACGAGAGATGGCAAAAGAAGAAATCTCTGAGTATGAAAAAGAGATCCCTGGACTTGAAGATCGATTGCGAATTCTTCTATTACCTAAGGACCCGCTTGATGAAAAAAACTGTATGGTTGAAATCCGTGCAGGGGCAGGTGGTGATGAAGCAAGTATTTTCGTTCAAGATGTTTGGAGAATGTATAAGAATTATTTTGCGACACTGGGATTTAAGCCAGAAACAGTTTCTGTCAGTGAAAGTGATAAAGGTGTTAAAGAAGTAATTTTAAATGTTACAGGGGAGAAAGTTTATTCAATCATGAAGTATGAATCAGGATGCCATCGAGTACAACGAGTTCCTGAAACGGAATCTCAAGGACGTGTACATACATCAACTATCACAGTCGCTGTTATGCCAGAAGCTGATGAAGTTGAGTTCGATCTTGATTTGAATGATGTTCGAATTGATGTTTATCGTTCAGGTGGTAAAGGTGGTCAGTCAGTAAACACCACGGACTCCGCTGTTCGAGTTACCCACTTGCCAACAAACACTGTTGTTGCGATTCAAGATGAAAAATCACAACTTAAAAATAAAGAGAAGGCCCTCAAAATTTTGAAAACCAGAATTTATGATCGCATGGTACAGGAAGCTCACGATATTGAAGCCGAGGAGAGAAGAGGTCTTGTTGGTAGGGGAGACCGTTCGGAGAGAATTCGAACATATAACTTTCCTCAAGGAAGATTAACTGATCATAGAATTAACTTAACTCTTTACTCGTTAGATAAAATCATAGAAGGTGACTTGGCCCCTGTGACAGATGCTCTTGTTGCACATAACCAGGCCCAACTTCTTAAAGGACAAGAAGAATAATAAGGTGTGCACTTTAGCTCTGAAAGAATTCTTTGAACAAAATCAAACTGAACTTCAAAAAAATTACCCAGGAATAACTTTAAGAAGATTAAAACAAGACTATGAGCTAGCAGCAGATAAACAAAAATTTCTTAAAGATGTTTTACAGGGAAGGCCACTTGAGTACATCATTGAGAATAGTTTTTTTTATCGATCTGATTTTTATGTTGATTCACGAGTTTTAATTCCAAGATCTGAAAGTGAGATATTAGTAGAGTCTCTAATAAATATTGAATTAGAGTTTAAAGAAAAACAAATTAGTGTTTGTGAGATAGGTGTTGGTAGCTTTGCCTTAGGCTTATCATATTTAATCGATAGTAAAAAAGAAGTTTCTTTTACTGGAACAGATATTTCTGAAGCAGCATTGTCTGTCGCTCATATCAATAAAGAAAAGCATCGCAATAAAATAAGTGGCCATAAAATCAAGCTTGTAGAGACAGATAGACTCAACGATATAGATAATGAATTTCATATTATTTTTACAAATCCTCCTTATATAAAAGAGTCACAAATAATTGATGTTCATCTTCAAACTCAAAAATACGAGCCGCATATTGCATTATTTTTAAGTGATGAAAATTATTCTCAATGGTTTGATAAGTTATTTTCACAGGTAAATTCTCAATTAAAAAAACAGGGCCATTTTATAATGGAAGGACATGAAGATAACCTAGAACAATTACGAGATTTGGCGCAACAATATTTTTATGACGTTAAATTGATAAAAGACTATACTGATAGATATAGATTCCTTACAGGGAGAAAGTAATGGATGCATTTATAATTCAAGGTGAAAAAGAATTAAAAGGTGAGGTTCAAACTTCTGCGGCCAAAAATGCAGCGCTACCAATACTAGCTGCTACCTTATTATTTCCTCAGAAAATTACTTTTAATAATCTTCCTCAGATTAGTGATATAAGTTTCTTTAAAAAAATTCTAGAAAGTCTTGGGGCGAAGTTTGACTCTAATTCAGTTGATACTTCAGACATAAATAAGTTTGTTGCCGAATATGATCTCGTTAGAAAAATGCGTGCATCAATTTTAGTTTTAGGCCCTCTTCTTTCAAGATTTAAAGAAGCTAAGGTTTCTCTTCCCGGAGGATGTGCGATTGGCTCTCGTCCTGTTGATATTCACTTGGAGAGTCTTAGGCAAATGGGAGCAGAAATAACATTGGAAGATGGTTATATAAATGCCAAAACAAATGGACTCAAAGGAAAGCATATTTATTTAAGTTTTCCTTCTGTAGGTGCAACAGAGAACTTAATCATGGCCGCTGTATGGGCCGATGGTGAAACGATCATTGATAACGCAGCTTTTGAACCGGAGATTACGGATTTAATAAGTTTTTTAAAAAGCTTTGGAGTTAAAATCGAAGGGGAGGGAACAAGACAAATTAAAATTCAGGGGATGAAGAAAGAAGACTTTAAAACAGTTGAGAATTTTTCTTATAGTATAATTCCTGATCGAATTGAAGCTGCAACTTATGTTATTGCTGGATTAATTACTAATTCAGAGATCACGGTAAACAATTGTAATCCTGGACATTTAGATACTGTCATTAATACTTTAAAAGTTATGGGGGCGAAACTTGAAGTGGGCTATTCTTCAATCAAGACTTTTAAGTCAGGAAGATTGAATGGTACTAATATGGCGACCTCAATTTATCCAGGCTACCCAACAGATGTGCAGGCGCAATTGATGACTTTGATGGGACTTTCATTTGGTAGCTCAATCGTATCGGAGCATATTTTTGAAAATAGATATATGCATGTGCCAGAATTAAATAGAATGGGAATGAATATTAAACTTGATGGGAGAAATGCCATTATTACAGGAGTTGATAAAATTAAAGCAGCCCCTGTTATGTGTACAGATCTAAGAGCATCAGCTGCACTTGTTCTTGCTGCCTTGGTAGCAAAGGGTGAAACTAAAATTAGTCGTGTTTATTACATAGATAGAGGCTATGAAAAACTAGCTCAAAAGTTCGCTGGACTAGGTGCTAGTATTGAAAGGGTTAAAGATGTCTGAGTGTTTATTTTGTAAAATTTTAAATAATGAGATTCCTTCTAATAGGGTTTATGAGGATGATTACGTCTACGCTTTTGAAGATATAAATCCTTTGGCAAAAGAGCATTATCTTTTTATTTCAAAAAATCATTCTGAAAACTTTAATGATTTATCATCAGATGATTTAGTCCACATTCATCAAGCAATAAAAAAATTCACAAGTGGGACTAAATTAGAAACAGATGGTTATAGAGTTGTCACGAATATAAATTCTTTTGGTGGGCAAACAGTTTTTCATACGCACTTTCATGTTTTGGGTGGAGAACAGTTAAAAGGCTTTGGGGTCTAGATTTTATAGATGGCACAAAATGCAGTGACAATATAATTGATATCTTTTTCTAGTGCTTCATCTTTTCCATTAAAGATAACTGGAAAGAAAATTAGACCATTAATTAGTTCATTAAAACATTGAAGAATTTCAATAGCTGTGTAATTGGATGACAAAATATTAGTCTGTTGTAATTTTTCAATCCACTCTAGTGTGGCATTTTCTGTTCTTAAGACTAAATCTATTTGTTCTTTCAAAAAGCCCTTATCTTTTAAGTACTCAGATAAAATAATCTTACAAAGTTTTATATTACTTGGGTCAAGACTATGTTTAAGCTTTTCTCTTATGACCATTTCAACTTGCTTATCCAGGGCCAAGTCTTCAGGAATAGTAAAGAGCATGGTTTCTTTTCGCTCGTTTAGTAATTCAACCAAGATTGAATCAAGCAAGTCTCTTTTAGAGCTAAAGTGTTTGTAGAGAGTTCTTTTAGAAACTTCCGTTTTCTGTGCAATATAATCCATTGTAGGTCTATCAAAACCTTGATCGACAAATATATTAATGGCCGACTTGATAATTTCTTGCTTTTTATTTCGAGTTGTCATGAGCTAAGTATCTGATATTTTTGCGCTATTGTACAATTTTTACGAAAAATATTGCACCGGTAAACTATCTGGTTTACCATTTTCTCAATATTAATGAAACAAACGTTTGAAAGCTATGGAAAAAGAAACAAGTAAATTAAAAATTTTAAGAAGTGCTCAGGCATTATTTTGTGAAAAAGGTTTTAAAGGGGCATCGGTAAGAGCGATTGCTAAGGAAGCACAAGTTAATATTGCATCTATTAGCTATTACTTTGGTGGTAAGCGGGAGCTGTATGTTGAATGTTTACAGTCTTTTGGAAAACAGACTCTTGTTGAAGCGAAAAAACTTTTAGAAGGTGATTATACACCTGCATCTACTAGAAATCGTTTAATGATATTTACTGAGCATATGGTTAGAAAATATTTAGATAACCCTGAATTAGTTCAACTTGTTTTAAAGGAAGTTGAAAATAGTAAAGAGCATGCACATAACGAGGCGATAGATTCTTTATTAGAGATTTTTGAGTATTTGAAAAAGTTTTTTGAAAAATTAGGTGAAAATTCGATTTTAAAGCCAGAGTTAAAACCTGAGATAGTGGCTTCCCTTTATATGGGAGCTTTATCACATGCAATTTGTAGAGACCAAGTTAAGGAGCGGCTTACTGGCTTTTCTCTTCGCTCGGATAACGAGTATGCACAGTCCTTTATAGAGCATATAACAGAAGTTTATTTTAGAGGAATTCTTTATGAAGATTAATAGTTTAATTTGTTTATCACTTTTATTTTCGGTGGTCTCCCATGCCAATATAGAAAAGCTTTCGTTGGATAATGCAATCGAAATAGGACTTAAGCAAAGTGAAGATGTTAAGCAATCATTATTAGATATAGAAAAAGCACAGGCCCAAATTAAAGAAGCGTGGTCAGGAGCTTTTCCTCAAATTTCTGCTCAAGTGCAATTAATAAATCATACCAAGCCTGCTGTTATTCAATTTAACGGAACTTCGGTACCAGTTAAAAGTGATTATGAAATGGTATCAGGGTTAAGCTTAAATCAAGTATTATATAGCTTTGGAAGAGTTTATCATGCATTAAAAGCAGCAAAGCTTACACGAAAGCTACAAAACACGGCCCTGAAAGCGGTTCAAAGAGAAGTACGTTATGCCATAGAGTTAGCATATTATAATATTATTTATGCACAAGAGGTATTGAATATAGCTCGATCGTCTTTAAAAAATGGACAAAGAAATAAAAATGCATTGGCCCAAAGGTATAGCGGTGGAAGGATTCCACGCTTCGATAATATTAAGCTCGATGCAGATATTGCAAGTAGACGCCCTTTGGTGAGTGATGCAGAAAAAAGTCTTAAATTAGCAACTATGCAACTGAACTTTTTACTAAGAAAGCCTTTAGGACAAAAGTATAAATTAACATCGAGTTTTACTACTAATTTTCAACGATATGATAGTGAGCTAGAGTCGAGTAAGTTAAAGAGTAACCCTAATATTATGCTTAGTGAGTTACAAGTTGAGATTGGCAAGAGAGAAGAAAAATTAGTGGCCTCAAATCACTATCCTCAGTTGGCCTTGTTTGGAAATTTAAATCATAGCGGAACAGGAGATGACCTTCCTCCGTCTCAGGATGACATGAATACGACATCAGCAATTGGGATATCTCTTAATATTCCGATCTATCAAGGTGGGCAAATTTCTGCAAGGCAGGCCCAAGCGAAAATAGTCAATGCAAAAAGAGTTGTTGCTCTAGAGTATCAAAGAGAAAGGTTGTTAATACAGCTTCAAACCGCTCTTGAAGAGTATACTACAAATCAAAATAAATTAAAGTCAGCTAAAAACGCAATGATGTTAGCAGAAAAAGCTTACGAGTTAACTCGTTCTCGTTTTATTACTGGTGGTGCTACAAGAAACGATCTGAATAATTCTGAAATGGCACTTACAAATACAAGATTGCAATATCAGTCGACTTTATTTCAAATTCATTCCAATGAATCTTTGATTCGAAAATTAACTAAAGAGGTAGGAGTATAATGAAAAGGCTAAGTTTTTATCTCGTATTAGGTGCCCTTTTTGCTGGCGCAGTTGTAGCTAAAATATCTGTTATAAAAAAGAAAAGAGCATTGCCGAGTATTTCTATTAACTCTGAATTTATAAAGAATGGAAAACCAGTAGAAATCTATACTGTTATAAAAGATGATCTTTTATTCTATGAGAAAACAACAGTTAACTTTAAAGGGGATACCTTTTATTCTCTCGTATCTAGAGACTTAAGAGATAAAATAAAACTTAATCTTAGCGCTGTAGTTTTTGGAGAGGAGGATTCAAAGTTTAAGGCGATTGTAACTGATGTCGCCAACAAAAGGGATTTGGACACAGGGCTTTTTTTAGTGCAACTGAAAATAGAAGATAGTCTAAGACCTAAAGAAAATAGTAAAAACCTTTTTGCCTTAATAAACATTAAGAGTGTTACCAATATCTTACTGGTCCCGACAAACTCTATTATTGATGAGTCTAGTTCTAAGTATGTTTGGGTGGTAGATGAAGGGAAATCAGTGAGGAGAGAAGTTAAAACTGGTGAGAGTTCCAATGGACAAACTCATATCCTTTCAGGGCTGAGTGTTGGAGACAAAGTTATAACTAGGGGAAAAAGCAGTATTGGTGTTAATCAAAAAATTCGTATTGTTTCAAGTTTGGGAGAAATAAAATGATAGAAGCATTTGTTAAAAGACCGGCAATGACGATTGTTTTCATACTCGTCTTTGTTGTCCTCGGTTTATTTTCATATAGAAATCTTATAATTGAGTCGACTCCTAAAATAGATCTGCCAATTGTTAGTATTAATATGCCTTATCCTGGAGCGACACCTATTGAAGTTGAAACGCAGTTATTGAAAAAAGTTGAAGATGCTGTTGCTGAAATTTCAGAAATTAAAAAAATTACGGGTAGAGCTTTTGAAAGCTTTGGGCTTTTAATGATTGAGTTTGAAATTAAGGCTGATGTTAATAATAAGGCGGTAGAGGTAAAAGACAAAGTAGAAGCAATTTTGAATGAATTACCTGACTCTGCTGAGCGTCCTATTATATCGAAGTTTGATCCCTTGGTGACACCAATTTTCTATCTGACATTATCTTCTTCTAAAGGGAATTTGAATGCTAGAGACTTGTTTCAATTAGCTGATAAAACAATTAAGCCTAGATTATCAACTGTACCAGGTGTTGCTTCAGTGGATATCAGTGGGGGGCGAGAAAGACAAATAAATGTAGAGGTTAATAGGGATTTGATGCAAAAGCATTACATAACATTAACTGATATTACTAAAGCTATAAATAAAAGAAATATAAATGTTCCAGGGGGGTCAATTACTCAGGGGCAAAATGAAATTACAGTGCGATTTCAAGGAGAGTTCTCTTCGATCAAAGAAATTAGTGATCTTCCAATTGTAACACCTGAAGGAGTAAGTGTTCCTTTGAGAAATGTTGCGCGAGTAGAAGATGGAGCTAAAGATATTGAAACTCTTGCACGCTGGAATGGAAATAATGCTGTAACTTTAGCCATCAATAAACTATCAGACGGTGATGCTATAACTATTGCTAAAAAAGCTAGAGCTGAAGTTGAAAAAATTAATAATACACTTACTGAAGGGGTTCAGTTAGAGGTCTCTTTTGATTCAACAACTAGAATTATAAAAAATACTGATGGAACCTTAGTAAATATTGGACTAGGAATTATTCTTACAGTTATTATTCTGTTTTTGTTTTTAGGGAATTTCAGCGTCACTTTTATCGCCTCGGTTGTTATTCCAACTTCACTCATTTCTTCGTTTCTACTAATGGACTTTGCAAAATTCAGTATAAATATGATGACCTTACTAGCAGTTGGTACGGCCCTCGGAACTTTGATCGCCAATGCCATTGTTATTATAGAGGCCGTTGTTGCAAAACTTGAACAAGGACTTGAGCCAAAAGAAGCAGCAATACAGGGAACCAAAAGTGTAGCTCTCGCTGTCTTGGCTTCTGCAGGAACAAACCTTGTTGTCTTTACTCCTATTGCATTTATGGGGGGAACTGTTGGGCAGTTTATGAAACAGTTTGGATTAACTGTTGTTTTTGCTACTATTTTTTCAGTGCTAGGCTCATTTACGCTTACGCCAATGCTTTGTGGTCTTTTACTAAAAAAAGAAAACGGCAAAAAGAAAGGTATTCTTCAAACTATTTTTGTAAAGCCTGTTGATACTTTTTTTAAATTTTTACTCAATGAATACCACCGTATATTTACTTTGCTTTTTAAGCTTCCTAAGACGAGTTTATTTGTTCTTTTTCTTATTATTTTGAGTCCGATGTTTATAATGAAGTATATTGGAGGGGAGTTCTTCTCAGCCTCAGATGAAGACGTTATAAGAGTTACAGTTGAGATGCCTCAGGGATCATCTTTAAGTGAAACGAGTTATGCTGTTAAACAAATAGAATCTTATGTTGATGAGATACCAGAAGTTGATACATTTTTATCAATAATTGGAGAAGATGGATTTGAAAATGCGAGCTTAATTGTAAATCTTAAAAGCTTAGAACAAAGATCAAAAAGTGATCTTGATATTATTAATGAATTAACACCTAAGTTTGCCTTGATTCCAGATGCTCAAATTACGATGGCCCGAGGAGCAGGAGGAGGCGGAGGAGATCAGGGGGATATCACAATTGATATTCACGGAGTTGAATATGAAAAAATGGTTGCGATCTCTTTGAAGTTTCAAAAAATAATGAAGGACTCAGGCTTTTTTCGATCAATTTCGTCTTCACACAAACAACCAAAAAAAGAGATAGTTTTTATTCCTGATACAAATAAAATGCAAATGTTTGGAGTTAATAATTCTGATGTCGGCCCTTTGATTCGTACCGCTGTTACAGGTGATGATTCTGCTGTCTTTAGAGAGCTTGGAGAAGAATATAATATAAATGTGACTATTGATGAGAGTTTTAAACAAAATGTTGAAGATATTTCATCATTATATGTGAGCTCTAAAGGTGGTTTAATTAATTTAGCTCAATTGGGTAATTTAAAAACTCAAGAAGCGCTCCCGCCATTACAGAGAAGAGATAAGAGAAGAATTATTCAACTATCAGGTTACCTTTCTAAGTCTTCGGCGAATGAGGTTCAAGCATATTTGGCCAATAAAATAGGAACAGAGATTCAGTTTGATGGAGGCTATGGATATCGTTTTACCGGACGTGCTGAAAATATGGCTGAAACAGGACAAGAAATAGGCCGAGCTTTTTTAATGGCAGTTATTTTAACTTATATGTTATTAGTGGCAATCTTAAACTCTTTTATTCATCCTTTTACTATTGTAAGTGCTGTCTTTACTTCTTTTATTGGTGTCTTTTATTTCTTATTCTTTATGGAATTCACTATTAACATTGGTTCAATGATGGCCTTTGTTATGCTTGTAGGGCTTGCAGTTAATAATGCGATTTTATTATTAGACCAAACGATGGTTTACAGGAATAAAGGTGGCGGAATTATCGAATCTTTATGGAAAGCTTCTGAAGAACGTTTTCGGCCAATTGCAATGACGTCACTAGCAGTTATTGCCGGAACATTTCCACAATTATTTGATCATAGTGGAATAAAAGCGGCAATGGGTGCTGTTGTCATTGGAGGAATGATTGCTTCAATGTTTTTTACATTCTTACTTATACCTTTGGTTTTCTATTATGTAGAAAAACTAAAAGGTTTTTTTAGTAAGAAAGATGTATTTGAAGAGAGTTTTTCTGCGCCTAATGAGTTAGTGGGAGAGAACTAAGTTCTTCTCCCTCTTGGGCCTGATCTGTTTCTTCTATTATTTGAACGTTGCTCTTGGGATGAGTTATTATCTCTCCAACCACGAGCCCTAATAATTCCTTCTCTGATAGTTTCAATATTGATTTCACCTTCTTCTGGAATTACTCTAAACTCGTATTCTGCCCAAACTTTTTCTCCGTCTCTTTTAATTATTAAGTTAATCCAACCATAAGCAGAAATAGCAAAATTGCCAGGATCAGGTTGACGAGCAAGAGGTCTAAGCTTTCCAGCTGCTCCACTTACGAGAAGTCTGGTATTATTGTAAACTCCTTCATCTGAAAGATTGTGATCATGCCCAGCTAGGTAGACATCTGTTTTCCCTAAAACATGTTTCTTAAGAAATCTTTTGTGAATAAAGTTTGCATCCCCATGTTTTCCAACACTCTTGTAAGGATAATGAGAACCGGAGATTGTTAATTTACAATCAGGTGTTTGTTTTTTTATACTTTTTATCCATCTTTCTTGGCCGAAAATTGCATAAAGTGATGGTTCTATTGTTAAAAAGCAAACATCATCCCATTTTTCTGCATACCAAAAATTTTGAAAATATATATTTTCGTGTCGTTTTGCAATTTCAATCCAAGCTTTAGGCTCACCTTTAAAATCGTGATTTCCCATCATTAAGAAAAAAGGAATATCTTGCTCTAGCATTTGTTGATAAGGTTTATAGAACTTACTCATAAATTGTGGATCGTCAGGGTTTTTTAGACCGCTCTCATAGATGACATCCCCTGTGTAACGAACTTGATCACAGTTTTCCTGAGATAAAGCTTGAGCAACACGGTATTGATTTTCATCACCAGTACCGCCATCTCCAATAACACAAATTTTATATCCATCTTCCATTCGTTCAAAGTTTAGAAGAGGGCTTTTTACCGGTTTTAAATCAGGAATTTTACATGAAGTACAATAAAAAAAGATACTAAGTAGTAAGCAAGATGAAAAAAGTTTCATGTAAAAATCCTTTTGTTAAGATTGAAGACCGTTAAAAATTCCTTTTAGAATAGATTGTTGTAATGGCCCAATTTCTCTAATATTCATCATTATCAAGATAGGGCTTTGATCTATTTTGGCACAGGCAACAAGTTGAAATTGTTCTCGATTGTATTCTGTGATTTTAAAAGGCGAGTCAAATTCTGCTTTATATTCATTCATCAAGAGTTCAAAACTATCACCTGAGGAAAACTCCGCTCTTGTTGTTCCGCTCAGGCAAGTGTATCGGAGCTCTTCTTTTTCTGGCTTGAGATCTCTAAAAATAATTTTTACATCAGAACAAATAAGAACTTGTTTTAAAAGAAACCAAAGCTCTTCAAAAAAATGATCTCTATCTTTTATCCACATATCTTTAATGTGATTTATTTGAGCAGAGAAGTTCTCTATCATAGAAAGATTGTTTGCGAGACTCCAGTTTCTCAAGGTCTTAGTTGTGATTGCTTCAAGTTTCTCAAAAGGCATCTTTTGAAGCTCTTCTAAAGTTGTATCAAGTTGTTCAGTTGATAAAAAAACTGTATTGGTTAAGTTATTTGCTAGGGAAGGAACATGATCAAGGGCTTCATTTTCTCCAAGTAGTAGATGAAAAAAATTATCTTCAAGTGATTGAATATCTAAAATTTCGGATTTTAAATCCTGTGTACTTAAGTTGAGTTTTTGAAGTGCGATTTGCTTGTCGTTCAGTACAACTGCATTTACTAAATTCATTCTGGTTTCCTGTGTGTTAAATTTTAATTTCCTGATGTTATCAGAGCAGTTTTTAAGATACAATCTATGTATGGTGAAAATATTTATCATATTCTTACTTTCAACATCTGTTTTTGGGCAGGACGAAAGGTTTTATCAGAAGCTTTTTCAGCGATCTTCAGATAAAAACTTTGAAAAAACAGGCGTTTATAAGATTAGAGTGACAAGCGATAAGTATATGCTTGATTTGAATCGTGACTCAGTGCTTGAATCATTTCAGATTGAGAAGCGTGATGGTATTGATGCCATTATTATTAATGATTCATTTGGAAAAAAGACTTTTGAGGCGACTTTATTACCAAAAGGGGCCAATAGTAGAATTATGAAAGCTTCTTTCAAGCGAGTAAGTAGTAATGTCGATGTTTTAATTTTACATTATTATGAGGGCGAAAATAAGTACCCAACCTTTGAAAGTAGTGCACGCATTTATTTCTTAACGATTCAAAATAAAAACTTAAACTCAATAAGATTAGATAAAGGGCCTTTCTTTTGGTCAGAAACGGAAAAAACTAATGGCAAGTATTGGCGTAGAAGATATAAGGTCAGCTCCATAGATGCTAATAAAGATGGTAGTTTAGAAGTATTAGTTTCTGATGGACGATCAAGTCGTGTGTATCAATTTTCTGAATCGAAAGGGTGGACTCAGCTATAAAAATAGCAGTTAAGATGCTTTTTTGTTTTCTTTTTCTTCGAATTCTTTGCTTTCACTTTCTCTATGAGACGAGAGATCTACAACATTATTATCAAAGTTTGGTGTAGCATCTACCATAAAGTTTTCTGATTGAGATGGTACCTGAACAGTTCGGGTAAGACCCACCCAGATGAAAGCAGGAAGTAGTATAAAAGCAATTAGTACAGTGATTCCAATGTATGGAGGGGACATCCCTTGAGAGCTTTGGCCTTCATTTGCTGTCATCTTAATATGATTTCCGAAATTAAATAATACTTCAGTTCCTTGTGGAGTTTCTTGATAATATTCTGTTTCGACACCGACAAAATCTTCAACCGCAGGTTTTCTTGCTTCGGTCACAAAACTGATGGCCAATAAAGTAAAGCTTAGTATTAAAGTTTTTGTTATTTTCATTCGTAATCCCTTCTTGAGATGTATCTTACTTTTTTTATCGATCAATTTGAGTGATAACTTAAATATACTAGGTATATGATAGCAAATTTTTCCGATTGAGACTTTTGGTAAGATTTTTCCCCATAAGAGAACAGTTAAAGTTTTTCCTAATTTTTTCCGAAGAAGTTATTGAGATAAGGTTTTCTTAAATAGGAATCATTATGAGATTTTGGGTAATTTTTAGTTTATTGGCCTACACAGGTGGTTTTATCGCAAATGAAGCTGGTTTGTGGGGAAGTTTTTCTGATAGAGCACAGACAGTTCATCACTATGAGTATAAAGCACTTGAGTTGACAAAAAAAATCAGACTTCTTGAAATGGAAAAAGAAAATTTGAAAAGTCAGATTACTCGCTTAGAAGCGGAAAAAGAACATTTATCTTTAGCTCAAAGTGGAAAGAAAACAAAATCAAGATCAATCGCAAGTGTTCCAAAACAAGATAGTAAGGATTTAGTACAGTTTGATTTATATCAATGGAAGCCTGAAAAGCTTTTAGGAATGGGGAAGCAGGCTTTATTTTTTAAGAAATTTGAAAAATCAGCACAGTTTTACCAAGCTCTAACAGCTTACTATCCTAAGCATCAATCGATTAATGACCACGTTTTGTTTGAAGCAGGAATTGCAGCTTTTGAATCTAAAAAACATTATGATTGGGCACTTTCTCATTTTAATACATTATTAGTGCGGCACCCGTCATCAAAACTTGCAAGGGGTGCAAAGCTTTGGAAGGCGCTATCACATTTTTATCTTGGTGATCAAAAAGAGTTCTTAGCAACGGTTGATGAATTTAGAAAAAAATATAGAAATACAAAAGAGTGGAAAGTTCTTAGTCAATATTATGAAGATATTCATTATAAATATAAAGAGTAGAGTATGAAAATAATTGCTTTAATGGTTATTACTTTGTTTACCCAAGTTGCTTTTGCAAAAACAGTTGCAAGAGTTCTGGATATTTCTGGAAATGCTTTTATGTTTTCAAAGCAAGGGCAGGCCAAGACATTATCTTATAGTGCAAAGGTTCCAGATTTTAGCGAGGTAATGGTTGAAGATGGCGGAAAGCTAGTACTTTTAACTTCACAAGGCCATAAGGTTTACATTGTAGGAGGAACTCTTTTGCAGATGTATCATGGAATTGTTGAGGTTAAGAATGGTTCAGTATGGGTAAAGTCTAAAGAAGATCAAGGCCCTGGAATTGTTCAGACATCTAATACTCTTGCACGTTATGGACAAGGGGAATTTGTTTTCAGTTTTGATAACGAATCTGGTAAATCACAGGTCTTGGTTTTAAATGGTAACGTTAGTTTCGCGAACTCAATAGAGCCTGACCTTGGAGTTGATGTAAGAGCTGGAACTTTTTCTATGCTTGAGAACGATAAAAATGATGGCCTTCCTCGTTATCCAACAAAAATAGGAAAGACATCTTATACCGCAGTCAAAACGCGTTTTGCTGGTTTTAGATATTTAAAACAAAATGATTGGGATCATATTTTTGAAGAGAAAAAAACAGTTGTTAAGTCATCAAGATCAATCGCATCAGTCGATGATCAATTTTCCCCTGCTAAGAAAAAGGGGAAAGTAACTTTTATAAGAACATATAAAAATCCAAGTCGAGTACCTGCATCGGTTCCTGATTCTCTTGATTATTATAAAGATAAAATCACGGAGCTTGAAAAAGTTAAAAAGCCTTTAAAAACTCATAAAAAAGCCACCATTCGCGTTTTTGGAAAAACTTCTTCTCCAAAAAAAGAAGTATTAGTAAAAAAGCAAAGAATGCCAGCTTCAAATCCAGGACAAAGTTCAGATACTGAGCTTGATATGTTATTAAAAGATTTAAATAACTATTAAATTCTTAAGTAAATAAGTTGTTATTGATGTATTTCTGACATCCGATTACCGACTAATCCGAGTTAATCCATAGACCAGAGCACCTAAGTGGTCATACCTTCTTTCTAACTCTTTGTGTTTAATAATCTTGATGAGACATTGAACTTCTCTAGTCGATCCCATAGCAATAGAGTAAAAACGCTTTTGATCTTTTAAGCTTGTTCTTCCGCTTCCTTCTGTAATATTCAAGGCAATACTTAAAGATGCTCGTAATAATTGATCCCTGATAGGATTTTTTAACTTTAACTTTTCACATTCTTGATACAACTCAACTGCTAAATCTAATGCTTTGAAACTCATACTTA
>CATLVU010000010.1 GCA_950061135.1 uncultured Oligoflexia bacterium | reverse complement strand
CTCTTAATATTTCGCTTGAGATATTGATTTTTCTTGATGTAGACTATGGCTGTTAACAAATTACATAAGGATTCCAATGAAAACGGATTTTAATACTCTGATTGCCCTTGCGACTCATACAATTAATCATTTAAAGCAAGATTCTATTATCGAGTATTCAGTTGATAAGAGAGCTGATTTGATTGATGCCCTTGCAACTGAGCTTGGAGTGAGTTTTTCTACGGATGAAGATGTAAGAGAGCAAGCGATCGAAGAGGTTGAAGATAAATTTGGTGTTGAGGAAATGTCTGAGGATATTACTGAGACTGAAATGTTTAATCATGCTCGTAAAGAAATTATTAAATCTTTCCAAGGTGAGAATCTTGGTGGTCTATACATGGTTGAGTCTCTTAGAAATGTTGCCAAAAGAGTAACAGAGTTTCTTTTAAATAGTGACCTTGTTGAAGATGTATTTAGTTCTGATGAAGACTTAATTGCATTCTTAGTTACTACGATGAAGAAATTTAATCCAAAAGTTGAGAGACAAGCTAACGCATATTAATTTAGGCTTTTTACATATTAAGTTGATATGTGTGAATTTTCCGATATCTGACCGAAGCCGTTATTGAAAAACAAAGACTTCAATTTCTTGCCGAAGAGGCATTTTTTTGCAAATAAAATCAATGGTTTAAATCATTTTACTCAATTAACTCTAAAGTTTTCAAAAACTTATCCGAAATGAAGATGAAGAGGAATTTTTGCCTCCTCAATTATATTGTATCTATTAGGTACAATTTATAATGGAGAGTAAAATAAATTTAAATCATAGGTGATTATTATGCTTAAAATGCGCACAATCCTTTTAACTTTAACTCTAAGCCTTGGAGCTTTTTCTGCTCAAGCAGATCTTTTAGACATCTTTATGAAAGAGAGTGTAACAGCTCAAGAGTTATTAACTGTCTGTAAAAGACTCGGAGTTAATGTAGAGAAAATCAATGAAAGAACAGATATGGATAGGCGTACGATCTGTGCTGATTTTCGCTGTAAAGCGACAGCAGGAAAGTGGGATTCATTAGATAATGCTGCCCAAAGTTTTGAAACACAACAAGAGGGTGGTGTAATTGCTGCTTATGTTAGAAATGTTTGTGTTGATTTACCTGAAGTGGAATTACCAGAGGTTGAAATTCCGGGTGGAAGTACAGGTGGTTCAACTGGAGGCTCTGTTGGCGGTAGTACTGGTGGCTCAACAGGTGGAACTGTTGGAGGAAGCGTAGGTGGTTCAGTTGGTGGGAGCGTCGGTGGTTCAACAGGGGGAACTAGTGGCGGTGGAGATGTTATAATTGGTGGTTATCCGTTACCTCCAGGAACGACAAACGGAACGAGAATTGTTGTTGATGGATGGTTTTCTAGTCCTGTTGAAGTTGTTGTTGGTTCACAAGAATTTAGAGAGCTTTGTTATGAATATGATTCTGTTCGTGGTGGTCATCCTGATTGCCAAAAAAATCCAAGATGTAGAAGTCGTCGTGGCGGAACGAAAATTAAATTAAAGTCTAAGTGTAGAAATTATGAAGCGATTTTAGATAATACAGCAGACGTAAGTGTTGGTGGTACGATTGATTTAGGGGGTTCTTCAGGTGGAACTGTTTATGTTGATACTGGAAGTTCTGGGTCAAACTCTGGTGGCACTATTACATATAATATTGATGGCGGAGGTACTATTACATGTGCTGCAGATGTTGATTTAAAAGATTGTATTGGAAACTCTAGATATGGTGGAATTGTAACAGTCAGACAAGATGGAAGTCTTTGTATTGATTGTAATAGAAGAACTTGGGGACAAAGATCAAATACAGGTTTTGACTGGCATGGGGCTGCGGCTTTTACAAGCTCTATTTTAAATCCTTTATCTTATTATTTAACAGGTCGATATCAAGCAGATGCTTATGTTGACGGCATTGGATTATTCACAGGTTCAGCTGAAAGAATGGCCGAGCAATGTGCGACAATGCAAACAACAATGCAACAACAGCATTTTGATTATATTATGGCCAATGAGTTACCAGATAGAGACCCATTGCTAGCAGAATGTAATGGTTTTGATTTATCTGCATTTGCCGGAGTCGCCGCTTTAGGTGGATCTCCTTTTGGTGGATCTTTTGGAAACTTAGGAATGCAAGCTGGTTATTCTCCTGCGATGTTAGCTCTTTTAAATGGCGGTGCAGGAGGTTTAGGCTTAAATCTAAATTTAACAGGAGGAATGTATAATCCTCTTTTAGGAGCACTTGGCGGAAATGGTCTTGGTGTGAATGGTGGTCTTTATGTTAATGGTGGTCTTGGAGGTTTAGGTGGCCTTGGTGGTTTAGGCGGTCTTGGTGGCCTAGGTGGTTCATGTATGTGTGTTACCACGCCATGTGCTTGTAACGGAAATGGTCTTGGTGGACTCGGCGGTATAAACGGAACAATAGGTTGGAATGGCCTAGGCGGAAACTATTATAATGATCCATTTGGAATTTATGGTAATGGTCAGTTTGGCGGACAACTTGGTGGACAGTGGGGAGCAAATGGACGTTTTAATGGAAATATTGCTCAAAGCTTAGCTGCTAGTAATCAAGCTGCACAATACGATTCAATGCTTCAGCAAGTAGCGCTTCAAAACCAAGCAAGATATTCGCTTAATGACTTAAACTATAACACTTCGGCTTATAGTCCATATAATATGGGATCTACTTTAAATACAGGGCTTGGATTTCAAGCCGGGTTTAGTCTTGGAGCAGGTGCAGGTCTAAATTCAGGATTTAACTTTGGGCCTTAATTATTTGTTATGAACAAGTAATTTGATTTCATGCTGAAATAAAATTTCAACTTTATCATCAATATGGGCCTGAACAATACCGGGCCCAAATTTTTTGTGGTTAATTAAATCACCGACATCAAAATTTCCGCGAATCGTATAATCTTTTGCTTTGCCCTCAGCTTTACCTATTTGTTCAGTCCAAAGTTCTGCAACAGATAAAGTTTTTTTACGGGCTCTAGTTTTAGTTCCCTTCACTTTTTTAGTATTTTGAGATGGGTCTTTGAAAACATGAGTTGTTTTACATGTATTGCAATGAACTTTACCAATAGTAGAGGCATCTTTCATAGAAACAATGGTGTGACCTAGAGAAAGCTTACACTTTGTACAGTAGGAGACAACTTCTTTTCCGGCAGCATATTTTGACATAGTAATCCTTTCGCTAGTTACGGCCATATGTGATAATGGTTTTGCCAATAATTAAAGACAATTTTTGTTAGGAGTAAATTTGTCTGAAGATAAAACCAATACTATTTTAGCCCTGAGTGCACTACTTGACAAGGCAAAGCTACTACCGACTAAATCAGGCTGTTATTTGATGTATAATAAGTACGGGGAAATAATCTATATTGGTAAGGCCTTAAATCTTAAAAATAGAGTTCAAAGCTATTTTAATAAGTCAGCCAAATCTCCAAAAACTCAAATTTTAGTAAGGCATATAAAAGATTTTGATTTTATTTTAACTAAGAATGAAACCGAATCATTTATTCTTGAAAACAATCTTATTAAGAAGCATTTACCGAAATATAATATTAGACTTCGTGACGACAAAACTTATCCATATATTAGTGTCAATTTCAATGAGAGCTTTCCACGTTTAGAATATACAAGAAGACCTAAGCGCAAAAAAGGAATTGAAATATTTGGGCCTTTTCCTGTGGGCAGTAATATTTCACAAATTTTAAAGACACTGACCAAAACTTTTGAATTAAGGGATTGCAGCTTAAGTGAGTTTCGTTCTCGAAAAGAGCCTTGTATTCTGTATCAGTTTAAGCAATGCTCTGCTCCTTGTGTTCAAAAAATTTCAGCAGAAGATTATCAAAAAAGCTTAGAGTTATCTTTGAGCTTTTTTAAGTCTAAGAATAAACGTCAAAAGATGTTTGAGAACTTAACTGAAAAAATGATGGATGAAGCAAAACTTGAACATTTTGAGAGAGCTGCATTTTTGCGAGATAGCATTGAGTTCTTGGATCAATTAAAACAAGACCTTTATGGACAGAATGTAGAGCTCAATCAAAATCTTAACGCTGATATTTTTGCTTTTTATGAGGGTGATGAAGAAATTGATATGAGCGTTTATATAATTAAGGATGGAAGTTTATTAGGGCAAAGAAATTTTCATTTTAAAAAAGACGACTTTGAATTTTTTGATCAAGATGAAAAAGCATTGTTAGTTATTCAGTATTATTCAAATATTAGTGAAGCAGCACCAGACAAAGTTTTTTTGGATTTAGACAAAGAAATCTTAAGTAAAATAGAAGTTGCTCTTAAGGAAGTTTTAGAAGCAAAGATCAAAGTGAAAACAGTTCCAGCTAAATTAGCAGATATTTCGGAGTCTGTTTTAAAGCATGCCCAAGAGTCACAACGAGTTCGAAAAGAAAATAAAGAGAGTCCATATTTGGGACTAGAAAAACTAAAACAGCTTTTACAAATAAAAGACAGGCCTAGCGTTCTTGAGTGTTACGACATTGCAATTTGGCAAGGAGACTCACCAACGGGAGCGCAAATCGTATCATCCAATGGAGTCTTAGAGCGTTCAAGGTATCGACATTATCATCTTGCAAAACGAGAAGAAGGAAATAATGATTTTGCAATGATGGAGGAGTTATTAGATAGGCGACTAGAGAAAGGTCATCTTCCCGATCTTTTTATAATTGATGGCGGGCTTGGGCAGGTAAATGCAGTTAAAAAGTCTTTAAAGAAAAAGCAAATTGATATACCTGTGATTGGTATTGCAAAAGCAAAAAATAATGCAAGAACAGAAGAGAGACTTATCATTCCAGGAAGAATGAATCCCTACCTTCTCAGAAAATGTCCCCCCTTAATGAGAATTATTGTCTCCATGAGAGATGAAGCTCATAGGTTTTCACGACGGCTTCATCATAAAGCTGAAAATAAACGTATTATCAAAACGTGGATTGATGATATCAAAGGCATAAGTATACAAGATCGTAAGGAGATCATGCGCCTTACAGTTTTGAGCGAAGATGATTTGTCAAAACTCACATTTACTGAGCTTGAGAAACAATATCCAATTGATCAAAAAGTTTTAAAAAAAATTCATCAATATTTTAATTCAAAATATGAATAATCTTTTTTGATCCTTTTCCACAATCAATACAGCGAGAAGTTTCTTGTACAAATAGGTTTTTGTAATCGGGTAAATGACTCAAGAGCAATTTGGATCCACAATATGGACATTGGTCCATAATTTTTTTAACGTTTTCGCAGGATCCCCAATAGCGGTCGTATTTTTCAAATTCAAAGTCAGTGTTTTTAGACATTTAAATAGCCTCCATGGGTGTTTACATAGTACTTTTCGGCGTATTATTGACTTTGTTAATTTATTGATTATTTTCTTTTTCACTAGGAAATTACTTTCGATTCTGTTATTTGGAACACATGAAAAATTTATTTAAAGATAATTTACAGCAGCTCCGAGGCCAAAAAACGATATCACCATTTTTCTCAACCTGTTGGAATTATAAAGTTTTTAAGCAACTAGCTCAAACCTCAGAAAAAACAGAAGTATTAAAGTCTCTTGAGGCTTTTGCTCAGGAAAGTATTAGTGATTCACCACTCGAGTTAGGTGAAGCGGAATTGATAATTAAAAAAGATCAAGAAATTAACTATAATTTACTTAAAAGTGAGCAAGAATATTCAGAATTGGTGAATTTAAACTTTTCAGGTTTGTTACAGGACTATTTTGTTCGGTTTAAGCAATCAGAAATCAAAATAGTTTTTGTTACAGATGAATATGAAAATGACTCTGATAACACAGGCCTTGCGCTTTTCTTTAATGAGCAAGTAGAGATTCTTTTTGAAAGAATGGTAACTGCAATGGGAGTCACTTCCTCTGAATATGTAATCTTTGCTTTTGATGATCAAACAGATGAGAAGACTTATCATTCCTTATTGGCCTATTGGAATCCCCAAATAATAATAACTCTGGGTGCTACAGCAACTAAAAAAATCTTGGGCAAAGAAGAGAGATTAAAAAATATTCATGGTCAAATAGAAGATATCAGTCTGGTATCTGATTCAAAAAAATTAAGCCTCAAGGCAATGCCACTATTCTCTCCTAAGCTTTTAATTTCTGCTCCGAATATGAAGAAAATAGCTTGGGAAGATATGCAAAAAGCTATGAAAATCATCAATTGAAAAGAATAACTCTTTAAGTTAGAATAGTTTTAGGATGAACTGATCTGTTTCCAGGGAAGGAACTTGAACTATTTACTTATTTTTATTGCTATGAGTGGGTTATTGTATTCAAATGCGAATGCTAATATACCAACGATCAAAGTTAAAATTGCTTCAAGCTTAAAAAGTATAAACATACATGGCCAGAATCTTAAACGGCATTTGGTTGAAACAGGTCGTAAAAAAGATTTACCTGGTAAGAGCTCCATTGCTTTTAATTGCTCAAAGGTCGCTTGGAAAAATTGGAAAAAAAGACCACAGATTTTTGCTGTGATTGAGGCTGAAAAAAACGTACTGCAATGGGAAGGTCATAAATACCTCGGAAAAATTCAAGTTCAAACAGCTGAGAATTATAAAGGATGCGACCTTGTAAATGAGATTGATGTTGAAGAATATATTTCGATGGTATTGCCTAAAGAAATGAACGCGTCCTGGCCTATAGAAGCGCTAAAAGCCCAGGCCATTGCTGCAAGATCTTATGCTTTATATAAAATTCGTAATAATTTCGTAACCAAAGTAAAAGGTTATAATACTCATTATGATCTAGAGAATTCTGAAAAACATCAAGTAAATGGAAACTATTCAGATATAACACCAAAGACTATTCAGGCCTCGAAAGAAACTAGAGGTGAAATTCTAATAAATGGCAAAGAAGAGAAGCTTCCAATATTTTTCCATTCAAAATGTGGCGGACATACTTTTCTACCAGAAGAAGTATGGAGTAATCCTGTTACTGGTTACGAAAAAGTACAATGTCCTTATTGCTATGGACATGGTCTCAAAAATTGGAAGTTAAGTTTAAAAGACCATACATTTATGAATTATTATAAAAAAGCTTTGAATCGCTATCAAGGAAAGGCTTTAACTAATAACTCTAAAGGTTATCGTTTATTTAAAAATAATGAATACGATCCTATTGTAAAATTGTACGGTGGACCACAAAAAGTTTACAGTGTAAAAAAATCAAGACTACGTTCAACTTTGACAAGAAAAAATCTTCCTTCAAATAATTTTAAAATTAAAATAGGTAAAGAAACCATTAATATCGAAGGGGCAGGCTTTGGCCATGGGGTTGGACTTTGTCAGTTCGGTGCAAAAGAAATGGCGCTAAGAGGATATTCTTATAAAGAAATCTTGAAGCATTACTTTCCAAAGCTTAAAATCTCTAAAGTATATTAAAAAATGAAAAAGTTTATTCTAAGTTTTATATTTTGTTTTGCAATTGATGCTAAGGCTTTTGTCGTGTTAGTTGATCCTGGACATGGCGGTAAAGAGCTTGGGGCAGTGTCTTATATTGTTAAAAAGATAAATGGAAAAAAAGAAACAATTAAAATTTATGAGAAAGACTTGGCTTTAAAGCTAGGAAAGTTAATCAAAGAAAAATTAAGTGAGCACTTCACTGTTTATTTAACTAGAAGTTTTGATTCAACGGTTGGACTTCAAGAGAGAGCAGATCTTGCAGACACAGTTAAAGCCGACCTTTTTATCTCTATACATTTTAATTCTAGTAAGAATAGAAAGTCTCACGGGTTTGAAACTTTTTATCTCGATAATCATGATGATCAAGCGGTTCAAAAAGTTGAAAGGATTGAGAATAAGTCTTTAGATGGCGCAGATAAAATAATTAATCAGATTTTAATAGATTTAGCGGTTAAGAAAACTGCAAAGCAAAGTAGAACTGTCGCAACAAGTATTCATCAAGAAATTAAAAAAGCAGTTGAAAAAAGATTTAGAATAAAGGATCGCGGAGTAAAGCCTAGTTTATTTTACGTTTTAGCCTTGTCTAAAAGGCCTGGAATTTTATTAGAGGCTGGCTTTATGTCTAACCCCTCAGAAGTTTTTCAAATTAAATCAGACAATTATTTAGAGGTCTATGCTGAAGCTGTGGTTAAGGGAGTCAAACAATACTATGATTCCCAACCAAAACGACTCCCGCTTTTTTAAGGCAAAAAAAAGCGCAAGATGAGTTAAGTCTTGCGCATTTGAGAGAGAGAGTACAAAGGACTTTCGTCCTAAGTTAATCATTTATACCACGGCGCAATATTCTACTCAATGGGCCATGTAGCTTTTATATACTTTTTAAACTGCCTGACAAGATTGGTGTTGGTCTAAAATCAACTACTGGAATTCATTCATTTAAACCTAAACCAAAAGAAGCAGTTCAAAATTTATAGATAACTCATCATAAATAACAATGCCTTATTATAATCCCAACACCATTTAAGTAGGTCAGTTTTTATACTTTTTAAGAGTAAATAATTTTTATTACAACAAGGGCAGGAGATGCCCGCTGGTAGGGAGAAGGATGCTAATCTAAAATATAAAGATATGGACTTTATTTCAAAGATAAACTTCAAGCGTCTTTTTAAAGAAGATGATGGTAAATTTTATATCGCTTGCGGTTTGAAGCTTTCCTGTGTTTCTTTCTTCACAATTGTCTTTATCTCTTATCATATTTGGATGATTTTATCTTTAAATAGTACTTTTTTTGAGTCGGTTGGTTATTTTAAGTCAATGAATTTAAGAGAAGCTTTTTTCGACCATTCATTAAAAGCACTTATAGATCAACTGCCTTTAATCTTCTTTTTTATTATCTGTATATTTTTTGTTGGTATGTATGTGGGATATATTTTACTGCGTCCCTTTGCAGTGATAGGGAGCTATTGTCAGGACTTAGCGGAGAAAGAGAATACGCTATATAATCCAGATCTTTTCTCAGACTACAGACTTCTGTCTCGCTTCAGTGAGCTGTTCTTTCAGTATGTTAATCAATGTAAAATAGAAAAAAAATTCAGACCAAATACTATGCCAAACTATTACTCTAAAGTTCGAGGGCCGGTTCTAGAAAAAGTATTTTTGTTTCATTTTTTAATTATCACTACAATTATCTCTGTCATGACTGTATGGTTTTGTTCTTATCTAACTTTGGAAATACGCTCTCAGGTTATTGAGCTTTCTTTACAAACTTTATCTAAGAACTCAGATGTAGTTGCTTATTTCTTGAACAATCAAGGTCAGGTATTTGAGTCTCTGCTTTGGGGAGCTGGTATTTCAGTTTTTATATCGTACTTTGCATTATGCTTTCATCTTTATGGAAAAGTTTCAGGAGCGATATTTGCATTTTTTTCAACGATGAGAGCGATTATGAAGGGAAATACTAATGCGCGAATACACTTAATTGGTTATGCACATATTAGACCTTATGGTAGAATGTTTAACAAGTTTATGGATTACTCTGTAAATGAGTTTGCAAAAGAAGAAAAAAAAGTAAAATCACATATACGTGAAATAGATAGTAAAAAAGTTAAATAACAAAGGAATGTTTTAATGAAATTTGCAGTTGTATTAAGTATGATCTCTCTTTTTCTATTTTCATCTTGTAATCCAGACAAGAAGCAAATAGGTGAACTTTTAAAGAAAAACCCTGAGCTAGTAACAGATGTTATCAAGGAACATCCAGCTCAATTTATTGAAGCATTAAATGCGGCAGTTAAAGATGCACAATCATCTCAGCGTAAAAAACAAGAAGAAGAAGAAAAAAAGAAGTTTGAAGAAAGTTTTAATAACCCATTAAAGCCTGAATTAAGCGATAACATGGTTACTTGGGGACCTAAAGATGCAGAGCTTGTATTAGTTGAATACTCTGACTTTGAATGTCCATTCTGCTCAAGAGGATATCAAACAGTTCAACAACTGATGAAAAAATATGATGGAAAAATTAAGTTTGTTTATAAGCATTTACCACTTAGTTTTCATCCAAACGCAATGCCAGCAGCTCAATATTATGAGGCATTAGCATTACAATCTCATGAGAAAGCGCAAAAGTTTCATGACGAATTATTTGATAACTTTTCAAAAATTAAAAATGGGGAAAGTTTTTTCAAGTCTGTAGCAAAAAAACTTGGAGCAGATATGGGAAAACTAGCTACAGATTTAAAGTCAGAAACGGTTAAAGCAAGAATTGATGCTGATATGGCTGAAGCTAAAAAATATGGAATTCAAGGTACACCAGGCTTTGTATTTAACGGAATTCCTGTTAAAGGTGCTTACCCTGCATCACACTTTGACATGATTGTTGAAGAGTTAAAGAAAAGAGGGAAAGTAAATTTATAATAACAAGTCAACTTAAAAAACTCTCTAAAGCTCGTCTAGTAGGCGAGCTTTTTTTTTTATTTTTTTTAAAAAAAGTTTGCCAAAGAGAAAATAATACGTAACCATTTTTCTATAGCGTTATTAACATTGACTATAGGAGTTTTTATGAACAGAAAAGAGCTAGTAGAAGCGATTTTAAAAAGCAAAGAATTAAACCACCTAACAAAGAAAGATGCAGATCAATTCATCAACACTATGTTAGAAACTGTTAAAAAAGCAGTTAAGAAAGGTGACGATGTATCTCTAGTAGGTTTCGGTACTTTTACAAAAATCAGAAGATCAGCTAGAACTGGTGTTAATCCATCTACTGGTGAGAAGATTAAAATTAAAGCTAAAACTTTACCTAAGTTTCGTCCAGGTAAAGCATGGAAGGAAATGTTTTAATTATTAATTAACAAGAAGTTAATTATATCGAAGGGAGAGCTTTTTGCTCTCCCTTTTTTTGTTTAGTTGGCAGGTTTTGCCTAGTAAAAAGAGAGAAGTGTCATAGCTTTGACGGAATATATAGGAAAAAATTTCTAGGTCGGAAAGGATGTACTTGATTCTCATCCAGTTGATAGGTATAATTTTGACATAGCTAGGTAATAGGATTTACCTAGGGCCCTAAATAGGAGTTTGTAATGGCCGATGATCAACAAGAATCCCAAGAAGAAGTTAAAGCTGAAAAAAGCCAAAAAAATCCTTTAGTAGCTTTGCTATTAATTATTAATGCTATTGCCTTATCAGCAGTTGCTTTTATGCAATACCAATACTTTCAAAATGAATCTAAAAAGCCTGATTTAGCAACATTGCTACAAGAAGGTAGAACCGCTCAAATGAATGGTGAAGAGAGTGAATTTAAGCCGACAGAGAGCATTTCTAAAGAGAGCCTAGTCGATCTTCAAACTTTTACAGTGAACCTAGCTCAAGGAGATGGTCCTAGAAGATATGTAAGATTAAATGCTGTATTGAAAATGAGTGAAGACTCAGAGTTAACAGAAGTTGAAGCACGCAAGCCTCAAATTAGAGATACAGTAATTAGTATATTAAACTCCAAGAGACCGGAGGATGTTTTAAAAAGAGATGGTAAAGTTTATTTAAAAGAGCAGATCAAGTCTGCAATAAACTCTTTTTTAGTAGATGGAAAAGTAGTTGATATTTTTTATGTGAACTTTCAAGTTAATTAATTTAGAAAGCTAATAATAGGAAGTTATTAGTTTAAAAAGCCCAGGAGGGGATTTAAATGGCCCAAGTATTAAGTCAAGAAGAAGTTGATGCGCTTTTAAACGCAGTTAACGAAGATGGGGATTCCGACAGTGGTGGGTTTGAAGCCTCTTTTGAAGACGAAAACCCCGATAATATCCAGCCCTATGATTTAACCAATCAAGATAGAGTAATTCGTGGGCGAATGCCTATTTTGGAAATTATTTATGAAAGATTCATTAGGTCATTTCGTGTTTCTCTTTCAAATAGCTTGAGAAAAATCTCTACTATATCTTTAATTTCTACTGACCTTTTAAAATTTGGTGAGTTTGTTAACACATTACCTATTCCAAGTTGTATGTGTGTTTTAAGATTTAATGAGTTAAGAGGGCCGGCTTTACTTGTTTTTGAGTCTAAACTTTCTTATGCAATAATTGATTCATATTTTGGAGGGACAGATCGTCCATTTACAAAAATTGAAGGTAAGGAATTTACGCCAATAGAACTTTCATTTATGAAGCGTGTAATGGATATGGCGATAAATGATTTAGAAGAAGCGTGGGCCCCTGTTCATAAAATTGATGCTCAATATGTAAGAACAGAGATTAACCCTCAGTTTGTTGGAGTTGTTCCTCCAAGTGACGTTATTATTACAACAACTTTTGAAGTTGAATTTGAGTCAGCATCTGGAACGATAATGGTAGTTGTTCCTTATTCGACTATTGAACCTATTAAACAAAAATTAAGTTCTTCATACCAATCAGAAAATGATGTTATCGATTCTTTGTGGACACAATCAATGCATGAGCACGTTAAAGATGCTGATGCAGTTGCAGTTGTAAAGCTTGGCGATACATCAATGAGTATTGGTGATTTAGTTAGTTTACAAACCGGAGACATTATTCCTTTAAATCAAGAAGTTTCAGGAGAAATTAGTATCGAAGTTGAAGGAGTAAAAAAGCTTCAAGGCTTAATGGGTGAGTATAAAGGAAATAAAGCAGTGCAAATAACTAAAAGAGTACAACAGGATTAAAGGAGTAGATAATGGATGAAAATACGCCAGACAATAACGTAACGGAGTTAGCAGGTGGAGATGATCAGCAACAGAGTGCAATTTCACAATTAGCAGATCAAATTAAAACAGGGGATGATGCCCTTAATAAATTAAAAGTTCAGAACTTAGACTTTATTTTAGATATCCCATTAAAAGTGAGCGTTGAGCTTGGTCGAGCTCAAGTTGTTATAAAAGACTTACTGCAATTAGGACAAGGGTCAGTTTTAGAACTAGACAAACTTGCTGGAGAGCCTCTTGAAGTTCTTGTAAATGGAAAGTTAGTCGCTCGAGGAGAGGTTGTGGTTGTAAACGAAAAGTTTGGAGTTCGTTTAACAGATATCATTTCACCACTAGAGAGAATAGAGACTTTAAAATAGGAATAATTATGAAAGTAGTATTAACATTAGTTTTATCATTTCTTTTTCAAAATGTTTTTGGAGCGACTGTCCTGTCGGATGTGGCTTTTAATAAATCATCAAAAAAAGGAATTGTTACTTTAAAATTTAATCAGAAGCTTCTTTCTACTCCAGAGCTTCAGGTTAAAAAGAATACTATTTTAATTAAAATTCCAAGAGCGAGTATCAATGCACCGATAGTTAAAAAAGTTAATTTTTCTACAGCTAATAATTTAGACACAACGATTACAGCAGTGAAAAATAACTCAGCGGTAGAAATAAAAGTAAAATCACCCTTTAATATTGAGAAAAAACAAGCAAATGTCTTTTTAAAGTTAGAGGATAATGCAATAGAGCTTTCCTTTCCTCGTGTTTTAATCAAAGCACCTGCTGTTGCAGCTGTAAAAAAGAACACTCAAAAAACAGAATCAAATGAACCCGTGAAAAAAGAATACTTAAATGAGAAGTACCTAGATAGTTTACTTGATATCAAAAAAGAAGATGTACAACCTCAAGAAAAGATTGTTGAGCAAAAAACTGAGAAAAAAGGATTCCTAGAAAATAAAGCGGAAACGAAAAAAGAATCAGATTTCTCTCTTGTCGGATATGCAGGAAAGTTCGTAGCTTTTTTGGGAATGGTTCTACTTCTTTTTTATGGCGTTGTAAGTCTTATGAAAAAAGGTTTCATAAAAAAAGGCAAGCTAGGATTTTTACATAACTCGGATGCAGTATCAGTAGTTAGTCAGACTTATATTGGTCCGAAAAAAAGCCTGATGTTAGTGAAAGCACATAATCAAGTATTTTTAGTAAGTAATACTGATGCTGGAATTCATCCAATTTCAGAAATTAAAGATGCTGCAGGACTGTTTAAGAGTGAAGAAAAAAGTCTGAGTGGAACTAATTTTGATACGAATTTAAATATTGCAGATGTGGACTCAGAGCTTGAGAGTAGAATTCAATTAAAAGAAGATATTACTCAATCAAACAGAAGTTCAGCAATGGCCAATTATTCAGATGTAAAAGAGAAAGTGACTTTCTCTCAACAGATAAAACAAAAAGCAAAAAAACTTAAACAATTACAATAAAGGCAATGATGCGAGCATTATTAAAACTTGGTTTATTTTTTACAGTTCTTCTACCTTCGCTTGCAATTGCTCAAAGTGCGAATAATTTAAATCTTCCGGGGCTTAGTGTGAACTTCGGCCAAGGAACAGACTTTGTAGATACTATAAAGGTGTTAGGACTGTTTACTGTTCTGTCTCTTGCTCCTGCTTTTATTATTTTGTGTACATCTTTTACCAGAATTATTGTAGTTCTCTCCTTTATGAGGCAGGCAATAGGTACTCAAAGTATGCCGCCAAATCAATTATTAATCGGCCTTGCTCTATTTTTGTCTGTTTTTGTAATGATGCCGACTGGTAAAAATATTTATAATAATTCGATTACTCCTTATTTAGACAAAGCAATCTCAACAACCCAAGCGATGGATGTTGCAGAAAAAGAGCTTCGAGTATTTATGGAAGCCCAAGTTAGAAAGGCTGATATTGCACTTTTTTATGATGTGACAGGAGAAGCAGCTCCGCAAACGATTCAAGATGTTCCACTACACTTTTTAATTCCTGCTTTTGTAATAAGTGAACTCAAGACAGCATTTCAAATTGGATTTTTATTATATATACCATTTTTAATTTTAGATATGGTTGTTGCCTCTGTGTTGATGGCAATGGGGATGATGATGTTACCTCCAGTAATTATTTCACTACCTTTTAAATTATTATTATTTGTCCTTGTTGATGGATGGCAATTAGTAACAGGATCTATTCTTAGGTCATTTAACTAGCAGGAGAGTTTATGGATAATGGCTTTGTATTAGAAGTTACAAACCAAGCAGTAAAAGTTACATTAATGTTAGCAGCTCCAATGCTACTGGGTGCCTTGTTTGTCGGTATCGCTGTTTCACTATTTCAAGCAGTAACTCAAATCAACGAGCAAACACTTTCATTTATTCCTAAGATTTTAGTTATCGTTATTGCAATGGTTTTATTAAGCCCATGGATGATGGAAACAATCACATCTTTTACTCATGATTTATACGTTAATATCCCAAGGATGGTGATGAATAGATGATAAATGTAAACGTTACAGATTATTCAATGCTTATTGCATTCTGGCTTGGATTCACAAGATGGATAACTGTATTGTTTCAACTGCCGATCTTTGATAATACTAGCGTTCCTTCAATGGTTAAAGTTTTAGGCTCTCTGGTAATTACTTATGCTTTTTTTCCTTATGTAAGTGCTCCGATTTTGAAAGATATTGCTATGGTTGGTATTGAGAATTTTTGGTACCTAACTATTTACTATGCTCTAACAGGATTGTTTATTGGCTTTTTAGTTAAATCAATCATGAATCTTTTTGTTGCTGCTGGTGCTGTCATTACACAGCAAATAGGTTTTGCTTCTGTTAGTTACTTTGATCCTACCTTTGAGACAAGAGTCGGTCCGATTGAGAGAATAATTCAATGGACAATTGTCATTATGATTATTTCAACAGGGGCTTTATTACCAATGTTTAAGGGAGTATTAAATTCTTTTTTTAGTATCTCTTTATTAAGTATGGATAAATTCTCAAGCATTCATGTCTTTTATCATTCTTTTTTTAAAGGAGCTTTTGAGGCAGCATTATTGCTTTCGACTCCGATCTTATTTTCAAATCTACTTCTAAATATGGTTATGGGAATTGTGGCGAGAACGATTCCTCAAATGAATATTATTATGGTGAGTTTCGTTGTGAGTATTGGAATTGGGTTGTTAATCTTTTTTGCAATTTCAGAAGAATTTTTTCATGTTGCTTATCAAATGTATGTAGAGAGACTGGGCGATTGGTTCCAGTTTGTAATATAAGGATAATTAATGGCCGATGATTCTGGCGAAAAAACAGAAGAGCCCTCCCAACATCGTATAGATGAGGCGAGAAAAAAAGGTGATGTTGCGGCTTCCAAAGAGCTGAGTAGCGTTCTTATATTAACGGGAACGTTTTCGGTATTAATTTTATCGAGTATTTATATTTTTGAATTATTAACTGAGTATATGGAGTGGTTGTATTCCTTGGAAATAAAAAAAGCCTATACAGAAGAGATGGGACAAAGAATATTGAAGGAGACTTTATTCATGGGAGCAAAAGCAGTTGCGCCTGTGTTCATTACTTCTGCATGCTTGGGAATTTTATCTCAAATTATGCAAGTTGGAATTTTATTTTCTCCTGAAGTTTTAGAATTAAAACTTGATAGAATAAACCCTCTTTCAGGTCTTAAAAGAATTTTTTCTAAAAAAGCAATTGTTGAAGTCATTAAAGGTTTATTTAAGTTTAGTATCGTTCTTGTCGTAACTTATATGATTCTAAATGAAAACCTATCAAGCTTTACAGGTTTTTTACATACAGATGCGGCTCAGGCCATCGGTTATGGAAAGTTGTTTGCTTTTAAACTTGCAGCTGCAATTTTTATTGGATTAGCAATTGTTGCTGTCGGTGACTTTGCTTGGGAAAAATACGCTTATAAACAAAAACTGAGAATGAGTAAACAGCAAGTAAAAGAAGAGTTAAAGCAAAAAGAAGGGAATCCTGAAGTAAAGCAAAAGATTCGTGCTATTCAACGAGAAATGTCTCAAAAAAGAATGATCTCAGATATACCTAAAGCGGATGTAATTGTTACAAACCCAACACATATAAGTATTGTTATACGATATGATAATGAGACGATGATTGCTCCTCAGGTTATAGGTAAGGGGCAGGACCACTTAGCTCTGAGGATTCGCGAAATTGCAAAAGAGCATGATATTCCGATTGTTGAAAACGTGCCATTAGCTCGTGCAATTTATAAAACAGTAAAAGTGGGGGAAGGAGTCCCTCGAACTTTGTATAAGGCAGTCGCCGAAATTTTAGCTTTTGTTTATAAACTAAAGAAAAAAAAGAAGGCAGTAAGTTAAGGATGATTTATGCTAGACCGGCTTAAAGATTTTTCAAAGAACGCAGACCTCGCAGTAGCTTTTGGGTTAATACTTACTCTTGGAGTAATGATTGTTCCAATAAGTCCATTTATGATGGATTTATTTATTGCGCTTACTCTTG
Source organism: uncultured Oligoflexia bacterium (assembly GCA_950061135.1). GTDB lineage: Bacteria > Bdellovibrionota > Bacteriovoracia > Bacteriovoracales > Bacteriovoracaceae > CATLVU01. Next base: position 21,733 of record CATLVU010000010.1, on the reverse strand, counting down.
CTGGTTCTATCACAATATTACTAATTAGTGTTTACATAAAAAAACCTCTCGACTTTAGTACCTTTCCTTCTGTTTTATTAGTTGCCACATTATTTAGACTTTCACTAAACGTTGCTTCTACTAGAAATATTTTAATTCGAGGAGGGACTGAAGGTTCAAGCGCTGCGGGTGATATTATTCAAGCCTTTGGGCAATATGTTGTTGGTGGAAACTTTGCGGTAGGTATTATCATCTTCATTATTTTTGTCATCATAAACTTTATTGTTATTACCAAGGGTGCTGGACGAGTAGCTGAGGTTGCAGCTAGATTTACATTAGATGCAATGCCCGGAAAACAAATGGCAATCGATGCTGATTTGAATGCTGGACTTATAAATGAATCTCAGGCGAAAACAAGGCGAGAGGAAGTTGCTCAAGAAGCTGATTTTTACGGGTCGATGGATGGTGCGAGTAAATTCGTTAGAGGGGATGCTATAGCTGGTATCTTAATTACTGTAGTTAATATTATTGCAGGGATTATTATCGGTATGGCCCAAAACGATCTCTCTTTTGCTCAGGCGACTGAAGTTTTCACATTATTAACAGTTGGTGATGGATTAATTGCTCAGATACCGGCACTAATTATTTCTACAGCTGCAGGTATTATCGCGACTAGAAACACTAATGAAAAAGGACTAAGCCAGCAATTAGGACAGCAGTTTTCAGTTAATCCAAAAGCCCTTTATATTGCAGCATCAGTATTGTTTTTATTTGCTCTGATTCCGGGATTTCCTGTTCTTCCATTTGTAATTATTGCATCCTCGCTCGCTTTTATAGCTTTTAGAATTGAGAGAAAAACTGAAGAAGATAAACGAGCAGAAAGTATTGAAGCAATTGAAGAAAAAAAGGAAAAAGGCGAAAACTTAGAAGAGCTTTTAAATTTAGAACTAGTAGAGCTCGAAGTAGGCTATGGACTAGTTAATATTGTTGATAGCGATCAAAGTGGAGACTTATTAGAAAGAATTAGTCATATAAGAAAGCAATTTGTGACAGACTGGGGAGTAATTATTCCTTCAGTAAGAATTAGAGATAATCTTGAATTAAAGCCTGGTGAGTATGCAATTAAAATTAAAGGTATTGATGTTGCAAGATCAGAATTAATGCCAGATCACTTTTTAGCTATGGACCCAGGAACAGTTATTGAAGAGATTGAAGGAATCCCTGGTAAAGAGCCTGTATTTGGACTTGATGCAGTTTGGATAAATGAAGACTCTAAAGAGGACGCTCAATATAACGGTTATACAGTAGTGGACCTATCAACTATTATTGCAACTCATTTAACTGAAGTTCTTAAAACTAATATTCATAGTTTATTTGGGAGACAAGAACTTGTTGGTGTACTTGATAATATAAAACAAGAATATCCAAAAGTCGTAGATGACCTTATTCCTGACATCCTACCTCTAGGCTCGGTTTTAAGAGTACTACAAAACCTACTCAGAGAGTCAGTTTCTATTAGAGATATGCGCACGATCCTTGAAACACTTGCTGACAATGGTACAATAATAAAGGACCCGGATAGTTTAACAGAAATGGCTAGAGAATCTTTATATAGAACAATTACTGAAAAAGTTAAAAGTGAAGAAGGAGATGTTCCTTTATTTACACTTGATCGCGCTATAGAAGAATCCTTGGCCCAAAATCTTATTCAAACAGAAAAGGGACAAGAATTATCTCTTGATCCAAAAATTACACAAACAATTTTGGCGAGTTTAAATGAGAGAATTGAAGAGGCAACGAATATGGGAGAAAAAATGGTTGTTCTGTGCTCACCAGTTATTCGTCGTCATTTTAAAAAGTTAACAGAAAAATTTATTCCGAACCTCGTGGTAATAAGTCACAATGAACTTAGTCCCGAGGTTAATATTAGATCGTTAGGAACGGTTAGGGTGTAGACCATGTATGTAAGAAAGTTTGAAGGTGAATCTTTAGATGAGGCATTAAAAAAAGTTAAGTCAGAGCTGGGCCCTGATGCAATTATACTTAAGACGATTACTAATAATGGTCTTAAAGGTGCTTTTAAAAAGAGTAAAATTGAAATCACCGCTGCGATCTCAGAGCAAAATTATATCAAAAAAGCAAAGGTGGATAGAGTTATGGATAATAACCAAAAAGAAAATTTTTATAAAGCACCAGCTGCAAGTATCAATCATATGATAAATGAGTACGATCATTTTCAGTCTAAAAAGCCTGCTGCAGGTTATGGTAATTTAGGTTTGAATAAGGTTGTTAATACTGTTTCTAAAACTTCTGAAAAAATCAAAAGTTCTCTAGATGATTTCTTAAATGATGCAGAAGAGCCGCAAATTGAAGAGAAAAGCACTTTTCAAGAAAGAAGTTATATTCAAGAGCCTGAATCTTCTCAGAATTTCTCTGATGGCCGTGTGGATAACTTGGTTCAAAATAACAAGCAATTAGAATCTTTAGTACAAAAACAGAGTATTCAAATTGATGTCTTAGAAAAAAAGCTTTTTGAGCTAACAGAGAAACTCACACATGAAAATGTTTCACAAAGAGAGCCTAAAGGAATGGCCTTTGCGAAAAGTACTTTAAGATCATTAGATATTTCAGAAAAAATAATCAGTAATATTGTGAAGAAAATGCAGTTCGAACTCAGTGAACATGATCTAGAGAGTTCTGATTTAGTGAATGACTTTATCCTAAGAGAGCTAAATGAACATATTAATACTGAAAGAGCTAAATTTTCTGAAGTTGAAGATGGCTTCATAACTGTTTTACTTTCTGAGAGTTCTACTGGGCAATCAAGTATGGCGGTTAAAATGGCAATACTGCAAGAAAATGCGCATGTGATCTGTTTTAGAGAAGATAAACTTTTTGAAGATGAAAGTTTGGCGTCTAAGCTTTATAATTTGGAAGTGTTTAATACGAGTACATTATCAGAATTAATGGCCCAGATCAGAAAGTCGTATGCTGCGGGTAAAAAAATTGTTGTTGATTTAAAACTTCGCTTCAAAGAATCAGACGAGTCAAAAAAATTCATTGAGACACTTAAAAGATCATATGAAGAAATCGAATTTTTGGTTAATATATCAGCAATTCAAGAGGAAAAATATAACCGCAAAATTCTTTCCAAGTACAAAAACTTTGTTGATGGTGTTATTATAAATTACATCGACCAATGCGTAAGTTTCGGATCGATAATTAATTTACATTTTGATTATAATGATACGCCTTTGAAGTTCTTTGGAACAGGTTATACAGCGCCAGATGATATTGAAGGAGCATCTGCAGAAAGACTTTTATGTGAGATGTTTGATCTCTAGTTAATATAAAAAACTCTGACAGGATGTTGGAGATGTGAGGACAGGAAGTTATGCATAAAACTAGCGAATGGTTATTTTCGTACAATTCAGAAGCGGCACCGGATGATAAAAAATTAACATCGTCAAAAGCTCAAACTATTTCGATTACAGGTGGAAAGGGAGGTGTTGGAAAAACATCGATCTCTTTAAAGCTATCTCGAGAATTAGTAGATCAAGGTTACAAGGTATTATTAATTGATTGTGATACAAATTTATCGAATACTGCAATAAAGCTTGGTTTACCGATTGAGAATAAGTTTTACTCTTTGGTGACGGCCCAGAGTTCATTTGATGACTGTTTATATAAAGATGGAAGGTTTCATTTACTTTCTGCAAGTAATGGCTGCTTAGAACTTTTTGATTCAAGTTTAAAAATTGAAGAAATAATAATTGATATATTGAATGAGCATGAAAATGAATATGATTATGTTTTATTAGATTGCCCTGCGGGACTTCAAAAAGAATGTCTGGTTTTGAATGCTTATTGCGACAAGAGAATCATGGTTGTTAATCCTGATAGATCTTCAATCACAGACACTTACTCCCTGATTAAAATACTCAGAAATAAGTATGGAGTTACTGAGAATCACTTAATTGTTAATAAATACGAGACATATTCTCAGTTTAATAAAGTCGTAAGCACTATTAGTGAAACAGTTGAAAGCTTCCTTGGAGGGAGAACTGTTTTACTAGGGGGAATAGAGCGTTTAAATACACAACGAGGTAAGTTTGATAGTTTGTTTTTTGCTAAGGGCGGAAAAAATGACCTGCATAAAAACATTCTTAAAGTAGTTAAAAAGCTAACCGATGAATTAAGTACACCTGAAAAGGCGGCAAATCCTATTTTTGCTTCCCAAAAGCGTGTTCTGGAACAAGAGGTTCGTTAACTTAATTTTGCTAAAGGAGTAGCTTAATGTCATCACTTACCACCAAATTAAAAAACCTTAAAGATTATAGATGTACAATGGATCCTAAAGTTAAGGATGAGATTGTTGTTGAATATGCTCCACTTGTTAAGTTTATTGCACAGAAAATCGCTTCAAGGTTACCATCTAATATTGAATTAGATGATTTGATTTCATGTGGTGTTATAGGACTGATGGACGCAATTTCTAAGTTTGATCCTACAAGAGACAATAAATTTAAGACATATGCAGAATTTAGAATCAGAGGGGCAATTTTAGATGAATTGCGATCTCAAGACTGGGTTCCTCGATCAATTAGAGAAAAAACTAAGACTTTAGAGCGTGCTTATGCAAAATTAGAAAGAGAATTTGGTCGTCCAGCAACTGATGAAGAAATGTGTGTTGAGCTGGAATGTACTATGGACGAATTTCATGAAATGCTTAACGCCTCAAAGTCTGTATCCCTTTTAAATATAGACGACTCTGCCATTTTCAGTAAAGGTGACAAGCGATTGATGATGGGCCTTTTGGAGCATCGAAGATCCTCTAATCCTTTTGCTGCTGTGAATTTCAAAGGTTCTCAAGATATTATAAAGGAAGGAATAAAGTCGCTACCAGAGAAGCAAAGACTTGTTCTTTCATTATATTATTTTGAAGATTTAAACTTGAAGGAAATAGGTCAGGTCTTAGACGTTACAGAATCTCGTGTTTCACAGTTACACACTCAAGCTATAGTTAAGCTTAAAGTGAAACTTAAAAATACTTTTGAATCTCACGAAGATCTAGCAAGTTAAATTATTTACTATTCATTTTTGATATAATTTAGGTAGAATACTATCTAAAGATCAATTTACATGGATAGTGAATTTAATGTGCCCAAACTCAACTGTTAAAAAATTTCTTAAATATTACCAATACGGAATTGGTTTTATTGCTATTTTAACCCTCGGAACCATTTTTTATTTTTGGAAATTAGGTTTTATTGATGGAAGTCGTAGCTCGACTCTTTATAAGGCAAATTTTATTTATAATGGCCTGAGTGAAAAAAGCCATTTTGTAGAAGTTGCTAAACTTGTTGAAAGAGAAAAATCTAAGAAAGCACTTGATCAAATTGAAGAAATTGAAAAAGAACTTGAAGTTGTTAATGAGCAGATTCCAGTTAAAAGCTTTGAAAAGTTAAAGACAAGTAACCAAAACTTAAAAACATCTATCGCCAATTTACTATCTTTTTCTGATAGCACGAAAGTTCTGAATGTTTTTAACTTAAAATTAAAAAAGTTCAATCTTTATGTTGAAAGAAAAGAGTGGAGAACATTAACTCGCATGAGCGAGCGTATACTATCAAAGTCAAATCGCTATATTGAAAGAGACAAAATCAAAGAACTAGTAAGATATATTGAAAAAGACTTTACAGAGATGACCAAACTGACAGAAAACTCCGTTTTATCTAGACAGGAGAAATCTGAAATATTAAGCCGGATTTCAAATCTAAATGTTGAAATTGGCATGCTTAATAAATACTTCGTTGAGTATCAATCTTTTTTAGGAGTGCTTAAAGAGTCTAAGGGTGCGTTGAATAATTGGTTAAAAGAAATTGCTCCTAAGATTACATTTCAAAGGTATCAAGCTGAACAAGTTGGAAAATATTATATTCTTGGCCTAATTTCTATTCTTGGAATAATTAGTCTCTTTTTTATTGCAACTTTTTCTTTGAATAGAAAAATATTAAAGCAAGAGCAAATTGCAGTAGAAAAAGAGTTTGAAACGCTCTTAAAAACTCATATTTTTCAGAATCAAGACTTAAACGATAATAAATACTCAGAAGAATTTATCGCGTTTATTGATTCAATTAGTTTACTTGTTAAAGAAAAAACAGAAATTGGAAAAGCCGTAGAGTTGGGTGCGCCATTTGGAATGATGCTGCTTGATGAGAATCTAAAAGTTGAATGGATGAATAAGTCTGCAAAAAATATTTGGAAAGTTCAAAGAAGTGAAGCTAGTGGCTTATCTTGGGACTATTTTAATAAGTTGACTAATATTACAGGTGAAGACCCTGTTGCGAGACTTTCAAGAGAAAATAATAGTGGGCATTTACCTATTAAAATCAAAGCAGAAGATAATGTCACTGATTTTCAGTTATATGTTTCACCGATGGATCTTTTAGGAGAAAAGAAAACGCTCCTAGTACTTAACAGTCTTGATTATATCGATCAGACGTTAAAAGAACAAAATGCAGAAGTTCTTTACCCTATAAGTAGTGCTTTAGAAGAATTATTTGAAGGAACTTTTACTCCTTCTGAAGAGTCTTATTCTAAGTTTGAGTTAAATGGAAGCGAGGATATTTACAACTCAATTTCTCATTTAAAAGAGCAAAAAATAACGATTGAGCGAGAAATAAGTAGTCTTACAAGTTCGAACTCAATGCTTGAAGAAAGACTGGCCGATATTAACAAGATAAATAAAGAACTACTTCTGTCTCTAAAGAATTTTAAGAATGTAATTACTGAATCAGTTGCATGTAATCATCATCAAAAGAGCTTGTTAGATTCCCTGTGTGAACAGTTGACGAACTTTTATTCTAACTTTCAGACTCAACATAATCATACCGAAACCCTTTTAAATATAGTGGAAGAGACAAAATGCATTGTTGAAGGATTGTCAGAGTTAAAGCCTGCGATTAAAAGTGGTAGAAAGCAACTGGAATCGGTTGCATCAAGTCAATATTCTCCAGAGTTAAAAAAGTCTCTTGCAACTGTAGATCACGTGTTGAGTAAGTTGGAGCTGGTATTTAGTAGTGCAATATCTCAAATGGACGCGATTAAAATGGTTCATAAGAAAATTGATTTTGATAGTGGATATAGAGGAATCCAATCTTACCAAGACTCTATTAATAAATATCAAGTCGATGATATCGAGGAAAAAGTTATAACTGGAGTACATTCAGTTTTCCTTGATGTTAAACGGGCCAAGCAAAGTTTAAATTTAATACCGCAAAAGTCTGATCAAGGACAAGATCAAAATTATATTAACTAGCCTAAGTGATTGAAACTACTAATATGGTGTAACCTCTGTAGGATGAAGTTCTGGACTTCCACTGAGTGGTTTGATAATGCTTATTAAAGTTTTCCTATTCAAACTGCGAGGGGTAATGGAGCTTAGAAAGTTAGAAAAGAATAAAGTTTATAAAATCATTAATATTAAGGAAGCGGACGACTCTTTAAGAAGAGATTTTTTCACGATGGGGTTTCACGAGGGAGAAGATATTCGCTTAATTAGATCAGCTCCAATTTTTAAAGACCCAATGTTATTTGAAGTTCAGGGAACAAAAATTGCTTTAACACGTTTTGAAGCTTCACATCTGGTTTTAGAGGAAGGATCATTACAATGAAAACTTTTGCTCTTGTAGGCTTACCAAATTCAGGTAAAACATCAATATTTAATAGTTTAACAAACCGTAATCAAAAGATTGCAAACTTCCCTGGAATTACAGTTGATAAAAAAATGGGAATTTTTGAAGATGAGAACTTTAAGTCTTCATTAATTGATTTACCTGGCTTGTACACTTTGGATGCTAGCTCTTTAGATGAAAAAGTTGCAAGAGATCTAATTTTTGGAAAAATGCCTGATGAAAATATTGATGCTTTTGTCCTTGTTATGGATGCAACAAATATAAAAAAATCTCTTTACCTTGCATTACAATTAAAAGAATTAGGTTGTCCTTTTTTTGTTGCTTTAAATATGACAGACATTGCTCAAAAAAGAGGATTGGAAGTTGACCTGACTTTACTTGCAGAATCTCTTGGGAATATTCCAGTGGTTTCAACTGTTGGAATTAATAAAGAGGGAGTTAAAAAGCTTGTTGACCAGATGAAGGAGTTTCAATCAGACTCACCAAAAAAGAGTGATTATCAAAAAGAATATCCATTACAGATAAAAGAAACAGACTATATAAAAAATAAACTAAAAGAAGTTGATGGTATCTATAATCAGATTATTGTTTCTAAAATGAAGGCAGATAGCTTTACCGAAAGGCTTGATAGTATTGTACTTCATCCTGTTTGGGGGACGTTAATATTATTTGGTGTTCTCCTTTTTATGTTTCAATTATTGTTTGCATGGGCTGATCCTTTCGTTGGAATGATTGAGTCGTTGTTTGAATTTACGGCGAGCTTGATAGGAACCTATTTACCAGATGGTTTGTTAAAAAGTCTTTTGATTGATGGTGTACTTGCGGGTGTTGGTGGAATTGTTGTCTTTTTACCTCATATCGTTTTTTTATTTATAATTATAAACTTTTTAGAGAGCTTTGGTTATCTAGGAAGAGCTGCATTTTTATTAGACTTTATTATGAGAAAAGTTGGATTACCTGGTAAAGCAGTTGTTCCGCTTTTATCATCTCATGCATGTGCAATTCCTGGAATTATGTCGGCAAGAATAATTAAAGATAAAAAGCAAAGAATATTAACAATGATGATTTCTCCTTTGATGACTTGTTCTGCGAGGCTTCCTGTTTATACTTTGTTAATTGCTGTTATTGTGCCTAATCAAAAAGTCATGGGAATTTTTGGTTTACCAGGATTGGTTATGTTTGCGCTTTATATGTTTGCCATTGTTGTGGCCTTTATAATTTCATTTTTAGCAAAGAGAAAATATGTTGCAGGTTCCGCACAATCTTTAATGATGGAGCTTCCTGATTACCGTGTACCAAGCTTTAAATATGTTATTGGAGGCGCAATAGATAAAGGGATGTTATTTCTTAAAAAAGCCGGAACAATTATTGTTGTTCTATCAGTAATTATTTGGGGGCTGGTAACATTCCCAGCTGCTCCGGAGAATGCAACTAAACCTGCGATCCATTACAGTGCGGCAGCACAAATAGGACATTTTTTTGAACCAGTTTTTAGGCCATTAGGTTTTGATTGGAAAGTTACCACAGCACTTATACCAAGTTTTGGAGCAAGAGAAGTTTTAGTTAGTGCCATGGGGACAGTTATGGCAGTTTCGGTTGCAGAGGATGATGAAGACGCCTACGCAGGAAGTCTATCAGAGCTTATGGCCCAAGAGTATTCATTAGCAACTTTAATGGCCCTGCTTATATGGTTTGTTTTTTCTCCACAATGCATTTCAACTTTTGGAGTTTTAAGAAAAGAAACAGATGGTTATAAGCTACCAGTCTTGTTCGGATTGTATACCTTAGCACTTGCTTATTTTTTCTCTTTTATAACATTTCAAATATTTAGCTAGCCAATCCCTGTTGGCACCCATTATCCCGAGTACTTCCCTAAAGTATTGATTTTGTTTACCGATAAAGTAGCAAGGTAAAATGGAACAATATGAAGATAAACGTTTGTTTAATACTATATATCTGTCTGATTTTAGCTGGTTGTAATCAGGAAAGCTCAGAGCTTGGGCGATCGCAAGTTGTCGAAAAAAATCAAATCTTATTTAGTTTAGCTGATAGTTCAACGCTTTCTAAAAATATAACATTCTCCCGCATAGTAACGATCATTTTATCAAAGGATTCTAATGTATCTCAATGGTGCGTTAGTGAAGCTCAAGCTTCAATACCACAAGATAGTTGTGAGGGAGGACAGGGAGAATCGAATGGGTGGCATAATTCAAGGCCGGCTTCATTTGAGCTCTCAGAGGGTGATGAAGTTAAAAATATTTATTTGTGGGTGAGAGATAAGAACAAAAATCTAATTTTTAGTAGTGGTTTCATTTATTCGATTGAATTAAATGAAAGTCCTCCGGTTTTAACTTTGAATGATCTTCCAAGTATAAATCAATTAAATGTTAATCAGTACGAATTGATGGGAGATTGTGATGAAGGTGGTAGAGTTGATATTAAAGTAGGTTTATTAGAATTTAATACTCAATGTAGAGATACGAATAAGTGGATCAAAGTTGTTGATCTTTCTGAAGTTTCAGATGGAAGCGTTAGTATCAAAGTTGAAACAACTGATAGTAGTAATTTAAAAACAAGTGTTGCTAAGGTGGTAACTAAAAATGTTACGATTCCCGCTCTCACTGTAAATCATGATGCTCAAATTAATAATACTAATGTCGATAATTTTTCTTTTTCAGGAACTTGTACCGATGATGGAGAGATTCAGGTTTCAGGCGCTGTTAATACCATAATAAGTTGTAACTCCGGAGTCTTTAATGTTGACTATAATATGAGCTCATTAAGTGAAGATATACTTGAGTTTAATTTTCAATTAGAAGACTCAGAGGAAAATTTATCAGAAACAATTACTCGTTCAATTCGAAAGGATACTGAGCTTGCCGCTTTAAACTTGTTATCTCCAAATGATGGTGATTTCATTGTTGAGTCTAATATGAATTCTTATGTAATTCAGGGAGAATGTAATGAAGAAGGACAAGATGTTATTATTTCTGGTGATGCTAATCTAGATCTAAATTGTGAAAACAGTGAATTTAGTGGAGAGTTGAATTTATCTTCTCTTCCTGAGGGAATTGCTAACTTTACAATTGAAATGGATGATAGAGCTGAGGCAAATACAGCACAAATAAACTTTAGTCTTAACAAAGATACTGTCGCACCTGATTTAACTCAAACAATGATTGAATCTCCAAGTTTTTCTTCACAAGATACAACAACACTTGGTGGTAGCTGTAATAGTACTGATGGAAATGTGATCATTTCAGGAGAGCAAAGCGCTGAAGTTGATTGTACAGCAGATAGTTGGAGCTATACAACATCTGCAATTACCAATGACGGAAATTATAATTATACAATCTCCCAGACAGATGATGCAGGAAATATAACTTCTGTTTATGTGACTTGGAACAGAGATACTGTTGCTCCAATATTGAATAGTATTGTGTTGGCAGAAGGAAAGGAGCTCATTGGTTCAAGTTATGCACTTGTTGACTTAGCAGTAGATGATTGGTCAGAGAATTTTTATATAAGATTAAGTAATGCTAATTCTGATACAGGTGATTGTCAGTCAGAATATGCAGATGATAATTGGCAAGACTATAACGAAAATCAAACTCAATTTACACATTCACTCTTTGTTGGTGATGGCCTAAAGAAAGTCTGTGTTTGGGCCAAGGATTATGCAGGAAATGTAACAGTGATTAGTCCTTCTCAAGGAGAAGAAGGTGTCACCATGGACACTGTCTTGTTGCAAGTTGGTTCTGCGCCAGTTGTCTCGAGCTTTAATGTTACAAATAGCACGGCTGGTGATAATTTTGGAACTCAAGTCGCATCAGTAGGGGATAGTTTAAGAATTGAATGGTCTGTGAGCGATTCTGAAGAATTGGCAGAGGGACCTGTTTCTTTATATTACACTACAAGTTCAAGTGCTAATGCAGAGTTCACAACCATAATAGAAGATTATGGAAGTATTGGTGAAAATCAAACAGAGTACACTGGAAATTATTTGGATTTTACTTCTCCAGCGAGTTCATACTTTAGATTAAAAATTATTGCAAAAGATAATGTTGGTAATACATCCTTGTCAGCAGAAGTTGTTTTTAATACCGGAAATTGGTCTGTGTTTGCAGGTACTGTTGATAGAGGAATAGGTGGAAGTTTGTTAGCAACAAGACTAAGGCATGCATCTAATGCAGTTTCAAACTTTTCGGTAGCAGTTGATCCAACGACTAACAACGTCTATGCTGTCGATTATGGTTACGGCATTTATAAAGGGAATGTTGTTACGGGAAAAACTGAAATGTTTATAAAGCATGGTGGGACAGTAAACTTTGTACATGGATCAACTTTAAATTCTGATTCTCAAGTCCCGACGGATTCTATTGGATTTCATATTGATAAAAATGGAATGATGTATTTAATGGAATCAACAGGTAATTATTCTGCAGCTAATATTTGGCAGATTAATTTATCAACTCTTGAGATAAAAAAATATCTAGGAGGGGGAGATAAAATTGACAACACAGCAACGGTTTTAAACGCACACGTTCTTTATGGTGCGTTCAATTTAGATGAAAGTAATTCGTTATATTATCTTGCTAGTTGTGATCCTTCATTGTCGTACGTCAGAGATGCAGCTGCTGACCCTGGTTTAAGATTAATGAAGGTTACACAGAACTCTTCAACAAAAGAAGCAGAAACAGTTTCAGTTGTTGCAGGAGATTGTACCAGAGGAAATCCAACAACAGGAGTTGGTGTAGATGCATTGACTAGTCCTTTGGTTGTAAATGGAGCTTATGCAAACTTAGCAAGTATGGCGATATGGGATAACGGAGAGAAAATAATTTATTGTTTACATGGCTCAAGCTGTTTTAAAATTAATAATGGAACTACGTATCGAGCAAATTTGAGTAATTCTGGAATTTATTATGATCATGATAATGATACTTTGTATAAAGCACAGAGTAATGAAATAAAAGTTGTTACAGCAGACTTCTCAAGCTCGGATTCAGACGTTCTAAATACTTATGTGAAAGTAGATGGAACTGGAGAGTGTTATAATGATGGAGTTGATAGGGCCCAAACATGTGCAGGTTCCTACTTTCCTCCTTTTAGAGGACCTGATGGAACCGTTGCTTTTCAAGATGGAGCATATTTAAATGCACCGTCAACGTATTCAGTTCGTTATGTTCGTGATGATGACAAACTTCAAACAATTATGGGAACACGGCCATTTTACGGAGACGGGCTTGCTAAAGAATTTATTAAATCTGATATATCGGGAATCTATTATAAAAAAGCGACAGAACTCAATCAAACAGCATTTCCAAGTGGGCTTTACTTTATCGATAAATCAGCAATGGCGTTAGCATATATCGATGATTCAAATCAAACGACCTTAATCGCAGGAAACCAAACTAAGAGTGGTATTGCTAGTGATGGTGACCCTTTTGATACAACAGTTTCCTTAGGTCAACCATATGGAGGGGGGATCTTTTTTAGTTTAGATTTTGATGATCAAGGTCTGCCTTGGATGAGATCAAGTAGTAATTCAAAATCTTATATGAGGGTTATGCCAGACTTAACAATTGATTATCTCACTGATGATAGCGGGGTCTCTAATTATTTTGAAGAGGCAGAAACAGGAGATAACCCAAGGCTTTTTGGTGCATGGGTTAATGGGGGAATTAATAACTTAACACTTAAAGGCAGTGATAAGCTTTTTGTTTTTGGAGCATATAGAAATGGTACAAGCCGTTCTCATGTTCTTGGGGCAGAGATGAAGCTATTTGACTTTGGAAGCAATCAAGTGACCCATATTATGGGAGACTATTTAGAAGATGCTGATGTCACCAATGATCAAGCGACTGCAGGTTTATTAGAAGATAAAACTTTCTCTTCTATTTGTAGAAATGTTTCACATTGTTTTATGGATTATAATAATTCACAAGATAGATTATATTTTTCAGAACATGATAAATTACGCTATATAACAGAACCTGAAAACCCTGTTAATAGTACACTCGTGACATTACTTACTGCTGATAGAGATATTAAAAACTATATTTTTTCTGAAGATGGAACCCAGCTTTTTTATGTTTCTGGTGGAGAATTGTATTGTTATGATATTTCAAGTGGTGCTGAGTGGTGTGATGATACGAGTTTAGGGCCTGAGGCTGGAATGTTATCTATTTCAAATGGACCTAATCAAATGACCTGGAAAGACAGCTCAACATTATTGATAAGTACATTTCGAGGGATGATCTATCAATATAATATTACCCCTTAAACTTTACTGTCTTCCAATCTTTCAATTGCCACTTAGTTGTCACAATGGCAACTTCAGATCGATCAGATTTAGATAGAACCTTAGTTTGAAGTGTCACTGAACCTTTTCCTTCTGATTCAAGTCTTTCTTTGAATGCAATGACATCGTCTCTATTTACTTCAACAATACCTAGCAAATCTTCTCGCCCTTGCTTTTTATAATCCACATTAAGGTTCTCTAAGATAATTCTATATTTTGTGGCCCCAATATTTTTTATAATTAATAATCCTGCTGGATATTCACCCAAAGTTGCAATAGCACAAGCGTGGATTCCTCCAAGATGGTTTTTGTTCTTGTAAATGAGCGGAAGCTCTAGAACTGTTTTGTACTTTGTTACAAGAAGAAATTTAAAATTATGAGGCAGATTAAATGGAATTCCACGGTTAAACAATTTCTGTAATAGTTTAAGTTTTAATGGTGTAATGGGATTTAAAATAATTGAGTCAATTAGTTGATATAAACGATTACCCACTTAAAAAGCTCCTATAAGTGTAAGTTGAAGTATGTTTTCAGTTAATAATATGTGTGATTTAATTCTATGACAAATAATAGTCAGAGGATGAAGACTAAAATAACCATGGAGTTAGGAATGAAAAAATTATTGTCCAATTTATTTTTACTTTTGTTTGCGACATCTGTGTCAGCAAGTTCAAAAGATTTATTTATTACTATAGGTACAGATGCTGTAAATGATTCACAAAAAAGTTTAAAGTCAGCTGTTAACTTAGCGGGTTCAGAAGAAATTTCTGTCGTAAAAATTAACTCTGATGATGTAGAAGAGCTTTCTAAATTAATGCATGATAAATTCAATCGTTGTGGGGGATTTATTGTTCATGATAGTTTAGAAGAAGCAGTTGAGGTTTTAAATGCTAATGATAATAGAGCATTTGCAAAAAACATGGCCTTTGTTGATTACAGTATTAACCAAGAAGATATTGTTACAAACTTTTTAAAAGATGTTGATGAGTTCGAGATTAGATCAACAATTTTAAAATTATCGAGTTTTCATAATCGTTATTACAAAGCTCAAACAGGGGTTGATTCTCAGGCTTGGTTAAAGCAAAAATGGGAATCGTTATCTAATGGTAGATCAGATATTTCGGTTGATTATTATAAGCATGATAGATGGCCACAGCCATCAGTTGTTATGACAGTTGAAGGTACTGACAAAAGTGATGAAATTGTTGTTATTGGTGGACACGCAGACTCAATAGCGGGTTTTTGGGGAAGAGAAAGAGCAAGAGCTCCAGGTGCAGACGATAATGCATCAGGAATTGCAACAATTACTGAAGTAATTAGAGTTTTTGTAAAAAATGGATATAAGCCTAGTAGAACAATTAAGTTTATGGCCTATGCAGCTGAAGAAGTTGGTCTACTTGGATCAAATGAAATTGCAAAACAACATAAAAGAGAAAATAAGGAAGTTGTTGGTGTTTTACAATTAGATATGACAAATCATAAAGGTACTAAAGATCTTGATATTGTATTTATGAGTGATTATACAAATGCTAGACAAAATGAGTTCTTAGGAAAATTGATTGATAAATATGTTCAAGTTCCTTGGGGATATTCAAAATGTGGATATGGTTGTTCAGATCATGCTTCTTGGCATAATCAAGGATTCGCAGCAAGTATTCCATTTGAATCAACAATGAACGATATCAATGGACATATTCATACTGCTCGAGATACTATTGAGGCAGAAGGTTCTCAAGGTACAGCTGATCATGCTGAGAAATTTGCGCGATTAGCACTTGCTTTCCTTGCTGAATTAGGAAAATAATTTTCTAAATAAAGAGGGATTAAGCTCAGATTGAATACAGATAATTTTTATAGTGAAATAGAATTAGAGTTAAAGCAACAATTTGAAACAGGCCCTCTAGCAAAAGACCCAGCCATTAGTTTGGAAGAGTCTTTAAGCCTTTTAAGTTTTTATCAAAAATTAAACTCCCTTTTAAAGCCCGTTGAGGAATTAGAAGGGAGTCTTTTAAGAATATTTGAAAAAGAATTCGGAAAAGTTTCTCCTTTATTGAAAAAGGAAGAAGTTCTTTCTCGTTGTATCGAAGGTCTATATTTATTTCCTGATACTGAAACATTTTCTTTTGATCCCGAAAAAACGAGAGATGAAAGTCTTATTGGGCAGTACCTTGATAAAATTGAACTATGGCAGAAAAAAACTATAGAGCTGCATGAAAAATCACAGCAAAAAATTTTAAATAACCTAGATCTTAATACTAAGCAGAGTGAACTAGAATGTTCTTGTCAAAAATGTATTGCTGATTATAGAGCGAAGCTCAGAGACGTGGTTTATCAAGATGTAAAAAGCTTAATTGAAAATTTCGTTAATGAGATTGATGGTCAAGTTTTAGAAGCCCAACTTTCTCAGATGAGTAAAAGCTATGAAAAACTAAAAAACCTTATTCATAAAAAAATAGGTAAGGTTAAAAATAAACTTAGACGAGGCTCAGTTAATAGGCTTAATAGTGATATTAAGTATCTTTTAAAACAAAACTTAGGGCCCACATCAGATATTGGAAAGTCTTATAACCTCAGAGTTCAATCGTATTTTGTATCACTTTTAAATGAGATGGAGCTTGATCCAAATATTATATCTGAAGAAGAATATGAAAAGTTTTATACCCAGCAAGGTCTAAATCTTTGGAGATCAAAAGGCTTTTTAAAAGTTGAATTTGAAAAGTTTGTTAGAGCAATTTTATCTTTTAAGCGAAAAGATATTTCTGCAACGATCTTAAGAGATTATCTTGGGCAATTTTGGTTGCACTCGCCAGCTAGAAAAATAAAAAGAAAAATAATATATCATATGGGACCGACCAATTCAGGTAAGACTTACCATGCAATTGAGGCAGTAGCAAAAGCTCAAAGAGGGTGCTATTTAGCTCCTTTGAGATTATTAGCATCAGAGTTATTTGATACTCTGAATGATAAAGGAGTTCCAACAACTCTTCTAACAGGGGAAGAAGTTGTCGAGATTGATGGCGCAAAACATTTCTCATCTACAATTGAGATGGCACGCTTAAACGATGAGTTTGATTGTGTTGTAATTGATGAAATCCAAATGATTACAGACTCTCAAAGAGGCTGGGCATGGACTAGAGCACTTGTTAATATGAATGCTCCTGAAATTCATCTATGTGGAGATCCTTCTGTCTTTGAACTTGTAAAACAAATTCTTAAGCTTACTGGTGATGAGCTAGAAGTTAAGAACTATGAAAGAATGACGAAGCTGACTTTACAAAAATCTCAGGTAAGACTGGTTGATTTAGAACGCAATGATACGCTAATCGTATTTTCTCGTAAAAATGCTTTAAAATATAAACGTGATTTAGAAAATTTAGGTTATAAAGTTTCGGTTGTTTATGGAAGACTAAGCCCTGAAGTTAGAAGAGAGCAGGCTAGAAAGTTTGATAGTGGTGAAACAGATATTATGGTTGCAACAGACGCGATTGCAATGGGAATGAACCTTCCTGTAAAACGCATCGTCTTTTCTGCTGTCGCGAAATTTTTTAACTCACAAGAATATCCACTGACTGCATCAGAACTTAAGCAAATCGCAGGTAGGGCGGGAAGGTATCAAAGATTTCCTGAAGGACATGTTACAACACTTAAAAAAGTTGATAACGGATTAGATATTATTGCAGAAGCTTTGCACGCAGAGCTTGAACAAAAAGAGCTGGCGATGGTTGGACCTGATTTAGATATCTTTAGGTCTGTTAACAAAGCACTTGAAGAGAATGGATTATCAACTTTAAGGCTTTCAGAGTTTTTACGACTTTTTAATACGATGACTTTTGAAAAGCCTTTTTTCTGTGTTGATCTTACAGAGATGATTGAAGTGACAGAGATGGTTGAGAATATCGATAGAATGGAAGTTTTATCAGATGCCGAAATCTTTGGTTTTGCTTGCGCTCCTGTAAACTTAGGGCTTATTGATCATGTCGAATATTTTATGAGTATTGCGAATAAGTATGTCGGAAGACAAACAATTCAGAACTCTGAAATTGATGAGAGCTCAGAGCTTATTGATTATTTAGAGACATCGATCAAATGTGTTGAATTGTATCAATGGCTTGCGAGACATTTTGATAATAATTATTTTGTTTTTGATGAAGTCAAACTTTTACATAATAAGGGGCAAGCAATTGATAAGCTTAATGACTTATTATCTGAAAAAATTGCAAAGCACTGTCCATCATGCGGCGTAAAGCTTCCTGAAACGTTTGAGTTTAATATTTGTGAGGTTTGTTTTAGTCAAAGACGTCAAAACAGATTTCGTAAACCACGAGGCTTTGATAAAAAGAAAAAAAATAAAGAAGGAAATAGCACTAGTAATCGTAGAAAAAAAAGTAGCTCATCAAGACCTAGGCGGCGTAAGTAAATATCTATTTTCACACTGACGAATTTTTATCATCCGCATAAAATGCTTAAATCCACCTGAACGTATATCATGAACCATTGTTTTGATTTTTTCATTCGGGAAAGGTATTTTTATCCATCCTACAGTATGTGCATAGTAGGTCGCTCCAAATACTCCTATTCCCATCAATAAGGGAGTTGACCCCGCAATACCAAATATTTTCATAGAAACACCGGTCACTGAAAAAAATGAAAGTAGTGTTGCGCGTCTTCGGGCAATTGCTTCGATCTTTCTTAGTAGTTCATGGGAGCCATCATGAATGGCATAGGATGCGTGTTTACCTTCCTTTGCAAGAACTTTGTCGATTTCCTCAAGGAGTTCAGCCTGATTATCAATCTGTATCTTCGAATTTAGAATATCAGCTTTGAGTTCTTCAACCATTTGAAATTTTCTTGTATGAATGGCTATCTCTCCTGGCGCTTGGGCCAATAACCCTGATAACGAACCACCAAAAACATCCGATGCAAACCCAGACAAGGTGAATGCATCACCGATACCAGCTATGATTTGTGGTGTTTTTAAGGTAACGGCAACAAATGCTACTTCAAACAAATAAAACTTCAAATATTCTTCAGCAAATAAAAACTTGCGATAGAGTTTACTCAACCTTGCTTCTCTTAGTTTTTTGTTATTTGTTATACCTTCCTCAGCAAGCCTCATTAACTCTTGATTTTCTTTATATAAACTAGGATATTGAGCTCGAATATACTCTTGATCTCTTAGCAAAGACTGATGAAACTTTTCAGGGTTAAGCCCAAAAGTTTTTCTAAATTTTTCAGCATATGAATGATCAGAAAACAGCAACCAACGTGACCATGCTCCACTTTTAGTTAAGTTACCAACTTGTGAATTAAAGTATATAAAAGCACCTGATCCAATCGCTGGCCAGATAGAAAGTGTCGAGGCTAATGTTATTGGGAGGTTCTCAATAAATTTTAACCCTAAGAATACACCGCCTCCACTGGTAGTTGCTCTAATTATTGTCCAATAAACTCTTTCGGACAAAAACTTCGAAGAAGGAACTCTTTTATTTGTAGTTTCATTTTTTTTATACTTAGAAACAAAGTCTAAAGATTGTGGAACTTTTAATGGTTTGACACCTTTTTTATCTAAGCCGAGTTTATCTAAAAACAACTCAAGTTTTTTAGAGTTTAATACATCATCTCTATTTGAGATCGCTGAGATCTCTGGTAACCGATTTTTTTCTTTCATTAGAGGCAAGTCATCATCAACAATACTCTTCATATAGCTTAAGCGTTTATGTGACTCTTCCGTATCATCAAGCTCTCCAAAATAGACTTCAATTGAGACCGCCCTTTTGGGATCCATATTTTCTTCATATTCCGGAACAAAGTGGATATAGGCTATATCGTCATGCCCTTCTGGTATTTTTTTATCAAACTCGATCAAATCTAGCTTCGCTTGAACAGTAGTAAGCGATTGGCATATTAACAGGCATAAAATTACATATTTCTTCATTACTTCTCCACTTCATTTATCGGTAAATTCAGCTAGAAATTTACGGATTTATGAGATAATCATTACAGAGTGAAGTTGTCAGATTTTTGCAAAGAAATATTATTTATGGGGGAGATTGAAAATAAACTGATCTTTCCGGAAAGTATTGAGTTTGACGAAACTTCAGCCTTTGATGTTCCCGACTTTCCTCAGCGATCAGCTAAGTTAAAAATTTTAGACAAAAAAATTAAATTCCCTAAAGGAAATTTTCACCTGAATGATAAGAAAGCGATTGCCTTAAATAGTTTTGCTAATCATGAATTATTGGCAATTGAAATGATGGCATGTGCTTTATTGCTATATCCTCATGAAACAGAGGAGCAGAAAAAAGCTAAGCGTGGAATAATACAGTCTTTAAAAGATGAGCAATTACATTTAACTTTGTATAAAAATCGTTTAGAAGAAATAGGTTATGAGTTTGGAGATTTTCCTTTGAGTGACTTTTTTTGGGGGCATATGAAAGAACTCAAAACCTTCGAGCAGTATTTTGCTTGTATGGCCCTCACTTTTGAAGCTGCCAATCTAGATTTTGCTAGTTATTTCCAAGGTGAATTTGAAAAAGTTGATGATCAGAAAACCGCCCGTATTTTAAATCAAGTATTAAAAGATGAAATATCTCATGTTGGTCTTGGAGTATTTTATCTAAATAAATGGAGAGAAAATAAAAGTTTATGGGATTACTACACTCAGAACCTTAATTTCCCTTTAACTCCAGCTCGCTCTAAAGGTCAGGTCTTAAATAAGCAGGCCAGATTAAAAGCAAATTTAGGAGAAGACTTTATAAATAATTTAATTAATTTTGAGGATAACTTTCGTGTCACAAGTCGAAAACAATGGCGGTGAAGCTTATATTTGTAATATAGACTTTGAAAAGAATCTAGGAAATGAAGTAATTAATCATTTTGTTAGTTCCAGAGAAAATCAAGAGTTTGAATATTTCATGTTTTATTTAGCACCGCAGTTAAGAGTTTTTAGTAAAAAAAACTACTCTCAAAAATATTTAAACTTTGTAGAATCATTGGTTCAAGAAAAAATAAGATTATGTTCAAATCCCTCGAAAATTACTCCATGGTGGGGGAGTTTTAGTAATGCTGATACTTTGGATAAGCTTCAAAATAAAGTGGAGTTCGTAAAAGTACTCAATGAACTAGGTCTAGCAAGTACTCCAACAACAATTGTGTTTAATGAAGAACAGTTAAATGAATGTTCAGATAAAACTCTCTGTAAATTTCCTTTTGGAAGCTCAGGACGTTCTAATTTTCTTTGGCCCGATCATAAAGCCATTATATTAAAAAACTTAAAAATGTCCCCTTGTGTCGCTCAATTACATTTAAATAGGGTTTATGACTTTTCAACAGTGTTTGAAAACAATAAAAAACTTGGAACCATAACAAATATAGTAGATGAGAGATTTCAGTATAAAGGCAGTATTATTCATGCAGATGCCATTCCTCTTCAATTTCAAGAAGAGTATTCTATCAAGCTTGAGAAACTAGCAAGCTACATTAAAAAGCAAAACTATAGTGGACCGTATTCAATTGATTCTTTTATCTATGAAGAAAATGGTAATCAAAAACTTTATTTTGCGTGCGAAGTGAACCTTAGGAAAACAATGGGCTATGTGACGATAAAAATGAAAGAAAGATTTTATGAAACTGATGAGAAGTGCTCAATGTTTTTATCAAAAAAGCAATTAAAAGCCTTGCCAGCCAGTGATTATTTTATGGCGGAATTGATGGCTTTAGCTGATATTACTAGTGCTAATGCGCGTAACCGTCA
>CATLVU010000009.1 GCA_950061135.1 uncultured Oligoflexia bacterium | reverse complement strand
AAGACTAAAGCTTCCACTCGTTGTATTGCGAGACAATTTGTTTATAAATTTTTTATTTTTTGAAAAACAATACAGACTCAATGGATAGGAATCATCATTAATATAAGAGATCACCTCGTCTAGGTTTTCATATTCGACTATTGGTAATATAGGACCGAAAATTTCCTCTTGCATCACATTCATATCTTTTGTTACTTGTAACAAAACCTTGGGAGAAAACTTTGTTTCTTTTTTGATTTCTAACTCTTCAACAAGTGCTCCTTTTTGAGTTGCATCGTTTACAAGCTCCTCTAATCGACTAAAGTGTTTATCTGATATGATTGAGCAATAATCGTCTTGCTTTTTTGAATTAAAATAAAACTTTTTGGCATATTTTAAGTATTGCTTTGCAAAGTCTGCTCCTTTGCCTTTAGGGACAAAAATATAATCAGGCGCCACACATGTTTGTCCAGCATTCACAAGTTTTCCCCAAGCTAACTTCTCACAAGCTTTTTTAAGAGGATAATCATTATCAATAACAACAGGTGATTTTCCCCCAAGCTCTAGAGTAACTGGGGTTAAAAACTTTGAAGCTTCTTGCATAACAACTCTCCCTACAGGAGTGCTTCCTGTAAAGAAGATATGATCAAACTTAAAAGCTAGTAACTTCTGACTTACCTGCGCATCTCCTTCAACAATAGCAAAGATATCCTCACTAAAAGTTTTATCTAAAATTTTGGCAATAACTTTATTAATGGCAGGCGTATACTCTGATGGTTTAAGAATTATTGTATTTCCTGAATAAAAAGCTGTTAAAAGTGGGTACATAGCGAGTTGGAATGGATAATTCCAAGGTGAAATAATTAAACAAAGTCCCTTTGCCTCATATTCAATTGATGACTTACTTCCTAAGAAAAGCATTGAGTTTCTAATCTGCTTAGCCGCTAGCCAATCACTTCCCTTATCTAAATATAGATTTATCGCTGATAGTACTGGTAAAATTTCAGTGAGTTGTGTTTCTGATGGAGCTTTTCCTAAGTCTTGGTATAAGGCATCGGCAATTTCTTTTTTATACTTGAGTATATTACTTCTTAACAACTTTAAGCTTCTTTTTCTTTCCTTAAAGCTTCTATTTCTGTTGTTTAACTTCTGAGCATTTAAATGTTGATACGTATCTTTCATGATTTTGACCTTTTAGGAAAATCTCTCCATATAAATGGGATTTTTTAAACTTTTCCATATCTTAGTCGATAAGACTTAGGCAATCAAATATGACAAGTGAAGGGAGTCAATTTTATGAAGTCTGTTATCAGTTTAAGTTTAATTTTAATGTTCGTTTCTTGTGCTACAGATTCTCACAAAATGAATTATAAAAAAGGACGTACTATTTCTAGTACTCAAGTTTTTAGTCGCTTCCTACAAAAAATTGCTACTCAAACTAATAAATCAGCTGAAAGTCTAGAGAGCACCATTCTTCAATATATAAGAAATCAACAAAAAAACAGCTCTCATGGTAATTGGTCGGCAATTGGAATAACTCAAGAGCAGTCAAAGCAAATAAAAAGCTTAACTGATGACCATCCTTTTATGAATCGAGTTAGAAAGTGGGTAACAGAAAATATCGATGTCGCAACAAGTGTTCAAAAATCAGTTGCTGCAAAAGTTTTTGATGATGTGATCAATGCTGAAAACACCAGAGGCTTAACTAACCCATATAAACTGAGTGTTAACGAAAGCTCTGCCCAATTAACTTCAAGACAACAACAAACATCTCCGTTTAGGTCAATCACTCATAAACAAGATGTTATTTTAAAAGATATTGAAAGCATCAAAGACAAGGGAATCCAGAAGTTACATCGTAAAAACTTAGCTGAATTTCAAAAAAGAGGATCAGAGAGCCCAAGTGTTCATGCCAATGGACAAGAGATTGTTCAAAGTGCAACTGTGATAACTAGAAAAACAGGGCTTAAAGCTATGGGTGATGGTTGTGAAGAGTTTACTCAAAATGCAGCTGCGGAAACTTTGGCGATAAAAGCAGATGTTGATCTCTACAGAGCTCAGCTTATTGAAGATCTAGCTCATGATAAAGCAGGAAGGTCTTTTGCAAGTGTGGACGATATCCCTGCAGATAAAAGACTGACTCAAGAAGAACTAGACTATGCAACACAGAAGTCTTTTCAAGATGTTTTAGGTTATACTGATGATGAAGCTCGAGTCGCTTTAAGAAGACTTAAGAGCAAACCTTGTAGATTATACTAGTAATAAATACGGTTACCACGAGAGTCGATAATAAACATTTGAGATAGTTCATCTTCCATAAGCTCTTTTAAGCGATTGAACTCGTCATTATTGACTTGATTCTGTCTTAAAACATTTTCGTAAAAAGCTACAATATCTTCATTGTCGTTATTCTTTATTGCTGGAGCTATAATTCCTTCATCTAGTAATGGATCTTTATTCGCCTGATTTATATTTAAATATCTAACACCTGTATTACCAACTGAGTACTGAGCAATCTTTAAGGTTTCTAGCACTGTTTGATAATCCTTAAAAACCTTTTTAAAATTCTTTAACTCTCCTGTTGAAGATTTTGCAATTACCTCCAAGAGTCTTAGCTCATCATCAGTAAACATATTTAAAAACTTATGACTCAATTCAGGATCAATAATTTGATTATTATTGATTCTTTTAAAATCTTTTACTTTTTCTATGATTTCATCAATTTTATTGCTTCTATTATAAATAAGACGGCCTTGAATTTTTCTAAGTTTTAAAAGTCTGTCTTTACGAGTTGTCCAGTACTCACTGATATTAAATAATAACTTATCTTTTTTAAGTCCTTTCCAAAAACTTCGAGGAGAAAATGCCATTCGAGAATATTTATATCCAAATTCCATAATTTCTTTGATCTTTAATCCCTCGACTGTTCCATGAGTTAATAATCTATCAGAGTCTTTTGAAAACCTTTGAAATAAAGTCAGCCTATCTTTAAGGCCCTGATTATAAGTAGTAATATCATCTAAAATAGCCCAAGGTTTCTGAGATAATCGGAGTTCATTAAACTTTCTAACTAAACCCATTCTTAAAGCAGGTGTTTTTAATAGCTCGGGATTAATTTCTTGATACCGCGGCAATGATGTTTTGATTCTATCAACACTTCTTCTTAGAATCTGCCTTGGCACTTTCATAAAGCTCAGTCTTGATACAGGTCCTCTGCTTAAAATCGAATCACTATTAGAAGGTAGAGGTCGTACTCCAGACAACTTCACTCCTGTTAATCTTTGATATGCTTTTACTCCAGGCTTACCTGTTGCTCTGTATATTTGGCGGACAACCATTCCTCCATAAAAAAGCTCCATCGGCAAAATTGCTGCAAGGTTCATTGCTTGGCCTGTCTTCATCGCTTTTGCTTTATCATCATACTCTTCCCAACTTACAACGATAGAATTATCGATCTGACTTTGAGCAAGTGACTTTTGAAAACTCAACTGATCTGGTAGATGAATGAAATTACTATTAATTCGAGCATAAGAAGAAAGTAATACTAATGGAAACGACAACCAAAACTCCATTGTCATAAAACCTGTTGCTAATGCTGAAATACTCATCATTGCAACACCTGCTGATGCACCAAAGCTTGCTACAAATAATACAACACCTAATGCAGCAATTGCTGCCACTCCTAGCCACAGTAACATACTATCAAGATAATCTTCATTGATTTTCTCATGCCATGTTCTTATTTCTTTAGAGATACTTGCATCGAAAACTCTGATTTTTTTCGCATTAACCAAAGAAGTTCCAACCTGGCTTCTAAGATTTTCACGAACAAAGCTGGCCGCCCTAAATACTTGTTTAAACTTTTCGTCACCATTATAATTTTGATAATTTGCCTTTGCTATTGTTTCAAGTTTGTCATCAATATTTTTAACAGCATGATCAATTGCTTGATCGATCATTAGGCGAACCTTTTCTTCGTCAATTGCATCAGTTTTATGATCATAAGCTTCAAGAGCAATTTTCTCTAATAAGCTTCTCTCTATACTTTTTGTCTTTTGAATTGGCATCGTAATACCTAATCCATTATTAACGATTGTCTCTTCAGTTATGATTTCTGTAGATGTCATTTTGTTTTTCAACATCGCTGATGCTGAGTATCCATTATCAGCGAATGCTTTACTCATAAACTTCTTCTCATCTCTTTTAACTAAGAATTTTTTTGTTAAGTTTAAGCTTTTTCTTTTTTCAATATCTATATTTAAGGCCGCAAAAACTTTTGAGAAAAACTCTTTTTCATCTCTTATTATTTCTTCACTATTATCTTTTATTTGGGCCTCTTGCTCCTTTACGATATTAATAGACTCTGCGATTTCACTTTTAGTTAGTAATAAAGAACGATAATACAAAGTTTTTAGAGCAGAAGGTGAGATCAAGTTTTCACTCAGTACCACTTCGTTAGGAGTATTTAAAATATATGATTGATTAAACTCGTCAATTTGCCCTTGAGTTAGCTCTGGAAAATTACCTAATAAGTAATCTAAACCTACTCCATAATTAAATTCTTCAACCCTCATTCCTAAATCTTCTTGGAAAGTTTTATAAAAATCATCAATATGCATCGTAACTGGCGTACCATCACGATAAACTTGAATATGATAAGCACTCTCTATGAGTTTTCTATCTTGAGCTAATATAGTTTGCTCAGGAATACCTTCAGCAAGATCTATTCCATTTTCCTCTAAATACTGATAGGCCCTATCGACAACAAATTCTCTAATAGAATTGGCACGTACAGAGTGGCCCTCTTTGTACTCAATACTTTCTGGCTTTATCTGAGAAAACTCATCCGTGTATTTTTTTACAATATCTTCAAAGAACTTATTAATCATTGATGCAAACTTAACATTTTTTTCCATTGTTAATTGCACATCTTGATATCGCCTTCCTATCTTGTACTGAAAAAACTGCTGAAGTTCTTGCATTGAAGCTGGTTCAACGGAAATTCTCTGCATATGAGTTAAGTCAAAATCAAGACTTAATAAAGAATATGCGCCTCTTACACCCTTTTTAACTGCTTCAACAGTTTGATCCATTTTCTGGTTATAAGAAACCTCTTGCATATATTGAGCATCAAATACTCTTGTAAGATATGCCAGCACTTCTTTTTTTACTAATAAAACAAAAGTTTCTTTATGATGAGTATCAAAAATTTCATTCAAACTTTTTTCAAAACTAATCAACTCCTCATCATTGGCCCATCGATAATCACCGACATAAAAATTGACCAAGAGTTTTTTTCTAAACTCATATACTTTCAACGCAATTTTAGAACTTAGTTTTTGAATATTTTCGATCTCATCAGGGGCGACAAAGATATTTTGCAAGTCTGATAATTGCACCTGATCAATATAGGACAACTCTAAATTTTGTAAGTTCTTTAAGTCTTGCTCTATATAATCTCTCAAAGATTCTCTTTTGAATCCGTTCACCCCATTCTCTAATAATAAAATAGGCCAACGAGCTTTTTCAAACAGGCTTTCAATATCATCAAGTGACTTTTTCGTTTCACTAAGAATTTTTACGTCTTTTAACTTTTCCGCAAGCTCATTAAGTGACTGCAAATAAAAATTAAACAACTTGTCGTAATTAACTAATTGCTTGATAGCATTTACATTTTTTAGGCTTTGCCGTGAGTTTTTCCTTCTAAAAGATAAAAAATTACCTAAGTTAAAACTTTTATGCTCAATTAAGTCGTCAGGAACAATGCGATCAAGGGCCCAAAGATTAACTATATAATCCCTTAACGTTAAAAACTTCACAAGTTTTGAATATTCTACTTTTGATGTAGGATTCTCAATCCCTTTATATTCAATCATTTGGTAATCTTGTTCAGACAAAGAAAACTTCAGAGTATCTTTTACTAATCCCTCTACTGGATACAGCTGTACTTTACTTAAAAGTTCTTTTGCCCACGCAAGGCCTAGGGTGATATCTAACATTTTGAGTTTTTCGAAGCTATAATTAAACATTTGATGATCATTTTGATGAGCGACATAAGCATAAACTTTGTTAATTCTCATCATCATGGAAATGTACTGGATCAAAAAATTACGAAACTGATTTACAGGATGTTTTTTATCTGAAGTCTCCTGACTATCAAGTAGCATTTTCACATTCCAATGGGATCTTTTTTCAAGTTCAACCTTAAGCTCCAGCATCAACTCTATAATTCTATTCATACTCTCTGTATAAAAAGAATTTCCTATTACAGGAGTAGAGGTCGCATTTGCACCGAGATATTCTTTGATGCTTTCTCGATCAATCAATGTTAGCAAAGCATTAACTTTGGAAATTTTACCTTCAAGATCTTTTATCAACTTTAAAGGGTTTTGATATCCGTATAATGAATCAGCTAGCTCCTCATTACAATTTTTACTTTGATAGAATGGTATGTATTTATAGCCATATACTTTATTACAATAATTTTGGGCCGGCACATAATCAAAGTATTCACATTGATACTTTTGAGATTGCTCAAATGTTAAGCATGTTGCCTTAACATGACCTGAGTTTTCGATTGCGGCAAATTCATTTAAATCAACTTCATCTTCTAAAAAATAAACCGATCTTGATTGAGAACAAGAATTTGAAAGTCTATAATCAAAAACAGACTCTCCATATTTTTCTTGGCAAATATTGTCTAATTGTGAAATTTGGCTGCGCTGACAACCATAAATAAGAGCATCATCTTCATCGAAACATGCAGAAATAACAGGAAATGAGTAAAATCCAAATACGAGGATTAATATAATAGCGCTTTTCATTACATTATTAATTAGCAAAATTAAGGCCATTCAAACTTCCTACTTTTAGTAACTTACATGCCAACCATAGCATAAACTTAAAAATTTTGTGCAAAGCCGTATAAAAAATAAACACTTTGTCTTTTATTGTGAATTTTTGTATAAGCTCAATCATGAATTTAAAGCCATTTAGAAGTGTTATTTGGGATAAAATCGGCATTTGTGCTTCATCCCTATGCCTAATACATTGTATTTTAACTCCTATAATTCTTGTTTCTTTCCCATTTATATATGAATCTTGGATGCATGAAACAGTTCATATTACATGTGCGATCATTGTAATGGTTTCAGTAGTAATGGCGATTCTTCCCCATTGTCGTAAACATGGGCATAAAGACATCATTGCCTTTGCTCTAACTGGGCTTGTTTTTGTTTTGACTGGAATTTTTGTTCATGAGAGCTTTGAAGTACTTTCAATCGCGTTAACAATTTTTGGTTCTACTCTACTTGTAATTGCTCATATAAAAAATATAAAAGTTCGACATGGAAAATGTGAACATTCTAAAAGCTCAACGATCATTTAATAACTTATAATCTAAACATACTTTATCATTTAAGCTATTGAAGTCTGAATCATAAAACTCAACTCTTTGTATTTGTGACTGCTCATTCAAGAAAATATATAGACTTCGACTTTCATCTCCATTCACTTGTATACCTGACCCACATGCATAGAACTCAATTCCTTCATCAAGTCGACAATAATCATTTGCAGGGCCTTTACCTAAAATCGTAAGATGATACTCGATATTTCCATAAGTAATATAACTTCCATCCATCATTACAGTAACAGTACACTGCCCACCAGTTTTCTCATTAACTCCGATATACTTGCCATCCTGTAAATTAAGATATGCGTATGCTGTGTTTAAATAAAGTAATAAGACTATAACAAATTTCATTATTCCTCTTTCTTGTAAGAACAAGTGTTATTATATTTTAAAAGCTTTAACTGGTTCCCTATCAGAATTGCACTTTTCTCAACTTCAAGTCTCGTTGTAAAACATGGTCTAAAAACACTTAAACCACCTTTGCCATATGTTTCTAATTTTCCATCCTTATACACTGTTTTATAACAAGCTTTTTCACTAAACTGTCCATAAGTTTGGCTTTGTACTCCCAGGTTTATATTACTAAATCTTATAAATTCTTTTCCATTCTCATTCGTCTCTCTATCAAAAACTGTCAGGTCATCAAGTCCGAAAGTAATAAGCTCTATCAATAATGGACAATTCTTTCCTTCATCAAGTTTATAAAGCCCTTCAAGTTCATAAGGACTTGTTGCTTGGCCTAAACCAGCCCATAAAAGTCCTAAAAATAATAGTAGTTTCACTTTAAACTCCTAAGTTAATATCTTCATTTTGCAAAAATAAGAATACACACGACCTTGACGCATAGCAATTACCTATTGAGCACTATGTAAGTTTTTTACATTCTAACAAAAAACACAGCTCAAAAGTTTAATTCTGAGCATTCCAAGCCAAGAACGTCATCTACAGAACGACCACCCAACTCATACACTATAAGACCACTGTGAGGTGTATATGATCTGAGAAATAACGAAATAATGTTTTCTTCAAGATAACATAAGACCGTTTCTCCTCTCTTACACAGGACTTCTTGACTATTTTTTTCGTGATAAACTTTATTATTAATTATTAAACTTTGAAGAAAATATGTATCAACATAACCTTCCTTAATAACCGTTTTCAACTCAACAACAGTTGAATTATCAGGAGAGGAACAATATTGTATCGTTTGCTCAGAAGCTTGAACTGATAAGAAGGTAGCTAAAAGAGTTAATCCTATTAAAAGTTTTTTCATCATATTCTCCTGTAAAAAATAGTACTTTCAATTAGGAAACATACATAAGCTAATGGCGCGGCGCAAGTAGCCATGATTTTACCATGTAATATTTTTAGGCAAAAAAAAAGCCCTCTAAAAAAGAGGGCCTTAAAAATTATAAATGTCTTATGATGATTATTTTCTTCTTGCGTATTTTTTCTTAAATTTATCAACTCTTCCTTCAGTATCAAGAATTTTCTGCGTTCCAGTATAAAAAGGGTGAGAAGCTGAAGAAATATCAATTTTTACGTAAGGTACTGTTTTTCCTTCATGCTCAATCGTTTCTTTAGCTTTGATTGTTGACTTAGTTAAAAGTTTGAAATCTACCGAAATATCGTGAAACAAAACTTCTCTGTACTCTGGGTGAATATCTTTTTTCATCTTAACCTACCTAAAATTTAATATAACGAAGAAGAAATTTATATTTCTTTAAGTTATGTGTCAACTTTAATCTAGAAATAATCCAAGATTATCTTTGGCAATTACTCGAGCGATACCAATTTCTTTAATTGTTTGGCACTCTTTGCTATCCACTAGTAACACCTGATTTATAATATCCTCTTTAGCCAATGGACAAATCCCACTTGGCCTATAAAAACTCATAGACTGAATACGTATCTCACAGGCTATCTCCAACTCGTTAATAACAAGATCATTACTCACAACTTGAGCTTCTTCAATACAAGCAAAACTATTTAAAGATAAAAAAATTAATAAAAAACTAAGACATAACTTCATTTTAAACTCCGTGTTTGTTTGAAAAATAATTAACACGAAAACTTTAAAATACTACAAGAATGAACTTTATTCAGACCTATTTCTGGTAGTCCTTAATGATCTTAATAACCTGCTCTTCCGTTAATTTAGATGCAGCTTCTTCATTTTTATACTCATCTGGAAGGCCTATATTTTTTGTACCTGCTTTAATATACATTCCGTACTTGCCATCCATTATGGTTACTTTCTTTTTGAGTTTTTCAACACGTCCAAACTCTTTAATTTTCTTCCCACCTCGTGAAGCTTTAGGCTCTGCTAAGATTTCAACCGCTCTTTTAAGCTCTACCGTGTAAAGATCATCATCTTTTTTTAATGATCTAAACTCACCATCATGAAGCACATACGGTCCAAAACGGCCTTGATTAACAAGTACTTCTTTTCCTGTTTCCGGATGATTTCCAAGGTTTCTTGGAAGAGATAAAACTTTTATCGCTTCATTAAAGTCTAAAGTTTTTGGCGTTGTGCCCTTAGGTAACGAAGCTCTTTTTGGTTTCGGATTTTCTTCAGTTACTTCTCCAAGTTGAACATATGGGCCATAACGACCGACCAAGCAAAAAATTGGCTCACCTGAATCTGGGTGATGACCTATAGGCTCAGGTCCCCTTTTACTAAGTTCAATTAACTCATCGATATCTGTTTCTTTTAAATCTGCAGGAGCAATATCTTCAGGAATAGAAGCATGAATCTCTTCTTTTCCCTCGCCGTGAGAAATAATATAAGGACCAAAACGTCCAACCTTAACTTCGACATTACCATTTTGCCCATCAAGTATCACGCTTCGAGACTCTTCAGGCTTAATGCTTTTTTCCCTATTATCAACCTTTGATTTTAGACCACCACGTCCCTTATAAAATGATGATAAATACTCTAAAAAGTCGACATCTCCAGTGGCAATAAGGTCAAGTTTTTCCTCCATCTCTGAAGTAAAGCTATATTCAACTAATTCTCCAAAATGATTTTCCAATAATTGAATAACCGCCATTCCTGTAAATGTCGGAATAAGGGCTGTTCCTTCTTTTCTAACATAACCACGGTCTTGGATAGTCCCAATAATCGTTGCATAGGTTGAAGGCCTTCCAACCCCTTCTTTTTCGAGTCTTTGAACAAGACTTGCTTCCGTAAACCTTGCAGGTGGTTTTGTCTCATGTGGGTTTGCAGAAACATCCGCACAATCAACTTTTTGATCTTTTTTAAGATCTGGTAAGATAACTTCTTTATCATCAAGAGCTTTATCCGGATCATCCGAGCCCTCAACATAAACTCTTAAAAATCCAGGGAATAAAATTCGTGAACCATTAGCAGAAAACTCACAGTCATCGACTTGAATTCGTATCGACATGCTAGACTTTTTTGCTTCTTTCATTTGTGAAGCAAGAGTTCGTTTCCAAATTAATTCATATAATGCTTTTTCTTTCCCTGTAAGTCCTGTTTGATCAGGATGAACAAAGTCTGAGCCTGCTGGTCTAATCGCCTCGTGGGCCTCTTGAGCACCTTTTGACTTGGCTGCAAATTGTCTTGGTTTATCAGATAGATACTCTTTTCCATAAAGAGATTCAATGCTATCTCTGGCCCCATTTATTGCTTCTTGAGAAAGATTTGGAGAATCCGTTCTCATATAAGTAATCAAACCTTCTTCATATAATCTTTGAGCAGTTCTCATTGTCATCTTAGCAGATAGTCCAAGCTTTCTAATCCCTTCCATTTGCAAGGAAGAAGTAATAAATGGAGTAGTTGGACGAACTGTTGTTTCTCTCTCTTCAACAGAGGTAACTTTCCAGTCCCCTTTTTTAACTTTTGCTTGAAGTTCTTTAGCAAGTTTTTCAGAGACCAGTTCAATTTTTTCAGGCTTTAATAATTTTCCGGTGTCTGGATCAAAGTCTTTACCACTAGCAATCTTTTTACCTTTTAAGTTAAAAAGTTTAGCTTCAAACTCCTTTCCATCAGCTTTAAGGTTTGCCTTTAAATCCCAATAATCAGCTTTAACAAATTTTCTTCGCTCTATTTCACGCTCGTAAATAATTTTTAAACCTGTAGACTGAACTCTTCCTGCAGATAATCCATAAGCAATTTTTTTCCATATCAATGGCGATAAAGTATATCCATACAGTCTATCCAGAATTCTTCTTGCTTCTTGTGCCTTAACTAGCTTCTCATCAAGCTCTCGAGTCTCTTCTAGAGCGTTAGTTATCGCCTTTTTTGTAATTTCATGAAAAACCATTCTTTTAACAGGAATTTTAGGTTTCAATAGCTCTATTAGATGCCAAGAAATACTCTCTCCCTCACGATCCTCATCGGTCGCAAGATAGATCGCATCACAACCTTTCATTTTTGACTTTAAATCTCGAACAATTTTAGATTTTCCCTTAGGGACTACATATAAAGGAGAAAAATCTTCTTGGACATTAACTCCCAGCTTGGCCCAATCTTCTTTTTTAAGCTTTGCTGGAATATCCGAAGCAGACTGAGGTAAATCTCTAACATGTCCCATACTAGCTTCAACTACATAGTTTTTAGGTAAAAACTTACGAATTGTTTTGGCCTTTGTTGGGGACTCTACTATAACCAGATATTTTTCCATTGCGCGTTAACTCCGATATATTTATATATAACAGAATTAAAGCTTAATTTAACAATCGTCAAATTCGTTATGCTTATTAATCAAAAAATTTTGTTTTTAGATGGCCCACCCTAGATCAAGCAGGCCGTTTATAGAATTATCTTAAATAATCAGAACAATCATTTTCTAAAACATCTTGTGCAAAATATAATGTTTCAGAAGTAACAGATGTGCAAAGTTTCATTTCTACAGCTCTTTCTAATCTTCTACAATTACTTGCAAGACCTGATGTCGAAACTTGCATACTAACAGAGTTTAACAAGCTTGCTAAAGCCTCTACTCTTTTAGCTTCTTGTTTAAGCCTGTAGTCCGATACACAGTTCGCACTTGCTGCGAAAGAAAAACTTAATACCAATAACGTAAATAATACTTTCATTCTCATCTCCTTTTTATTTGTTATAAACCTAAATAGGTTGCAAAAAATGCATACATTGATGCCATATATCGAATTTTTCCATCTTCTGATCCTGTTCGAGAGCTATGGCCTGCCCATTCCTTAGTATAAATAAGAGCTGGATTACTTCCTTGTTGAACCTCTTGAAGTTTGGCAGCATATTTAAAACTATGCATTGGAACAACTCTATCATCAAACTCTGCTGTCATAACCATTACAGCAGGATATTCTTTAGCCGTTAAAGTATGATAGGGTGAAAACTTAAGCAAATGCTCAAAGTCTTCTTCTTTTTGAGCACTACCATACTCAGCAGTCCAATATTTTCCCGCACCAAAAAGATCAAAATTTAATAAATCTAAGACTCCAACCATTGGCACTGCTGCTCTAAAAAGTTGTGGATGTCTTTGCATTGTACCGGCAACAAGAAGGCCTCCATTGCTTCCTCCAGTCATCCCAATTTTCTCTTTTGAAGTAAATCCTCTGTCTATTAACTCATTTGCTGCTGCTGCAAAAGAATCAAAAGAATGATAGCGTCCAGCCTTTCTAGCAATTTGATGCCAATCCATTCCATAGGTTAAACTTCCAGGCAAAGATACGATTGCATAAGCCCCACCTCGTTTCAGCCAGGACAATGAATCTGAGGGATTAAAATAAGGCATCATCGTAACTTGAAAACCGCCATAGCCATATAAAATCAAAGGAGTGTCTGCTGATAGTTTTTGCCCTTTCTTTTTATAAAGCCAAATATTTGCCTCTTGTCCGTTAGAGGCGATATAAGAGACCCTTTGGGCTTCTACCTTAATAGGATATTCTTGATACGAAACAAGTTGTAGTGATCTTTGCTCTAAATCATAACTAAAAACTTGAGTTGGCGTATCAGGGGCCATAAAACGAATTTCTAATCCCTTTGAAGTTGAAAAACTTTTAAAATAACAAATTCCTTCTTTAGGCAAATCGATTGCAGTAAAATCACCAGTGACGATACTTAAAGTACCACAGACTCCTGCTGCATTCTTATGACCTGAAACAAAGAAATTCTCACTATCTAGTTTTAAAACACTATCAACATTAAACTCTTCATCCATAAGAACATCCTGCTTAGCAGTATTGATATTGTATTTATACAAAGAACCAAAGTTTGAATCTTTATAGTTTTTAATAATTAGATGAGAATCATCTAAGCTTGTTAAAACTTGTCCTTCAAAGTTTCTTTTTAAAGACACTTGAGAAGTTTCTAAGTTTAGCTTAAAAAAAGTAGAAGTTTCGTCATAGATATTTGACTCAATTAAATAAACATATTCTTTATCTAGCTTTACCGATTCAAAATGAGAATCATATCGATCTGTCTCTAAAATTAACTTATCTTGCGATTGTTTTTCTCCTATTTTATGAGAAAAAATCGCTGCGGTAGAGCCTCCAAGTACAGTGTCTCTATCTGTAATATAATAGAGAATATCTCCTACTAAGGTTATTTTCTCAAAGAATTTTACAATTAAAATATCTTGGATTTTGCCATCTTTTGAAATTGTCACTCTTGAGAGATCGCCACCAAAAATTGACTCTTGCTTGATTGTATATTCATCTTTTTTTTCTAAGCCCTCACCCCCCTCATCAGGAAAATTAAAGGCCAAAAAATTCTCTTCAACTTGAGTCATTGGTTTTTTAGATATCTCTTTTAATATCTTTATATCATCATAAAACTCTTGAACTTTTTGTTGATCTAAAACTGAATTTGTAAATTCTTGCTGCCTTTTTACCCAATCCCAAAGAAGCGGGTGATTAGAGTTTTCCATCCACTTATAATTATCTTCAATTGCATGCCCCATGCGCACCTCTGTTAGAGGAAATGAAGGCGTTTGAGGATAGTCATATAAACTTGCATTACTAATAAGTGGAAATAAAAAAATGGCCCATTTAAACATTATTACTCCTAGAAAAGTTTGGTTTTTACCTATTTAAACGAGAATTGAAAAGAAATGGGTACTTTAAGTCTCAAGACTAATATTGAGCTCAACTTTGTTTGTGAAAAAATTACAAACCAAGCCGTGCGCAATGCGCAATTCTGTCTGGTAGGACTACTACTTGAAAAAGTTCTTAGTTTGGTCTTTGTACCTTGTGCTCTTTAAGAACTTTAGCTGCTCTTACAGTTACATCACTTTGAAAAGCTTTTTCATACTTAACGTCTAAAACGTAAGCTTTTACACTTACTTTTATGACAAAGGTGTTTGAGATGGCAACTTCCTCAAAAGTAATTAAAACTGGCTTTTCTAAAAACACAAAACGACTAGTTATAACAACTTCGTGAAGTAAAGATCGAACCCGATCTTGGTCTTCAAGAATAGAAATATAAAACGAACTCACAACCATCATGTCAAGCGCGCCACTATTACCACTGGAGACAACATCTGTTAAAAACTTAGAGTTAGGAATTGTAACAAGATTATCATCCAATGTTGCAAGTCTAACAGACCGAAGTCCTATACTTTTGATTTCACCATAGGCATCACCAAATTGAACTCGATCACCAACCTGGAATGGTCTATCAAATAACAAAATAAAGCCTGCAATTATTGAACCAACCAAGTCTTTTAAAGCAAAACCAATTGCAACTGCAGCTGAACCTCCAATAGCAACCAGAAGTTCTTTAGATGGTTGAAAGACAAAGTAAAAAACTCCAAGAACACCAAACAAGTAGGCCGAAAAAGAGAAGATTGTAGTCAATTGTAGAATAAGTAATCTTTTGGCCCCAAATTTTTCTTGTAGTTTCTCAGACCACATTGATAGAATTTTAACCGTGGCAACGATACATAAGACTAAAAAAATAAAAAGAAACACCTTATCGAGTTTAAAAAAATCAAAAATAAGAAGTGATAAATCTTTTTCAGTTTCCATAAATAAAATTCTTTAATCTGAGGTATTTAATAATTCCATGTTGAGAGGCAATATCAATCATAAATCGCCGTTCGCTATCTTTATAAAGAAATTTTCTCTCCTGCCCTAACTTAATTGAATTACTAACAACTCCTTTAGGAAAGTTTGTTGTCATTTCAATTTCTCTCATCGAAAGATTTTCATGTTTAAGAATATGGGCCAAGACAAAAAGCATATTATCATTGAGCTTTTGCATTTGGGTCAGTTCTAATTCTTTGGGAATATTAACATTAAATGTTGAACGGTTTTTCTTAGAAAGCGCTGTTAACCACAAATATAATGCCGTTCGAGGGTTCCCTTGAGAAAGCTCCCATAAAAGCTTAAAGAATTTTGCCTCAACGGAACTATACCTATCAACTTCATCCTGAGAGCGAGTGGCATTAATCAAAAGGTCATATGATAACTTGTATTTAGACTTACTATGACGAAGCATAATGAGTTCTTTTATCTTATCGTCTTTCCAGCCTTTTAGCTCAAAGATATTTCTAAAAAATTGATTCCTGCCAAATGCACGATCGAGGTAAAGCCAGCTGTATTTATTAAATGATAAGACCCAAAAAACCTTATCAGTACTCTGATTAATAATGTCAATCAACTCATAATAAGCTTCAAATCCTCCTGTCTTAGACAGAAAAACATTCTGAGCTTCATCTATAAAGATAACTGTTTTCTCCTTTAGAATTTTATCTATATTGCCCAAGTCTAACTCTTCTGAGTTAAGACCAAGTAAGTTGGATAAAAAACTATGAAGTTCTTTTTTGGTTAATGTTTTAGATGGCATTTTAGAATATATCGCATTAACTTCTTTTGTTTCTTCCCACCTTTTACAAACCTGTTTTAAATAAGTGGTTTTTCCAATCCCTTTATCGCCAAAAACAAGGACACTATGTTCATCCGATTTTTCTTCAAGCCATTCATAAAACTCATTATCAATTTTTTCATCAAGTCCTTTATCAAACTCAACATACTCTTCTTCAGTTGCTAAAGATTTAAATGAAAAATTTTCCTTGTAGTCTTGAGAGATTCCTTGATCAGCTCCTTCTTCTGCCTCAACTTTTTCAATTTGTTTTTTAAATAAGTTCGCAGATATTTTTTTGGACACTTCAAAGTTCTCAGTCAACTTAATCAAAATATCAAAGATAGACAGTATAATGATCGCAATAAAGGTAAAAATAGTTTGTATTTTTCTTGGGAAATATTCAATAACAGAATACAGTCTTTGGATAATCGCTCCTGAGAATCTTTTCTCTAAAAACTCCTTAAATTCTTTTTCCCAAATATCTGCAGTGTTCACCACTAAAAACAGAGAGAAAAGGATTCCAAAGAAATTCAAAATCGAATAAAAGTATGCCCTACCGACAGTGATTTCAATTAAGCTAAGAGTGATATAATAGACTGTAAAAATCAAAGAAAAACGGCTTGAAGTAAGCATCGACTTTTTCTTAAAGGTCATAAAGTTTCGTCCATCAACCAAAGACACTGAACTTAAAAATAAAACTACGACTGACTTTAAAATTTGCGCAAATAAAATTATTTGAACCCAATCTAAAACAAACGAAATATTCTCAACAAAGCGATAATTTTTCATCTCTTCAATAATCAGACACCACACTAGAGGAGCAAAATTATCTTTAAGTCTATTCCATGCGGTAGTTAGTGTTTTTATTAGACTTGATTCACGGTAACGGATAACAATAATCTGCATCCTTCTATCTAGAGTAAGGAAAGCTTTTTCAATAAACATCTTAAATGTATATAATAATACAAGTAATCCAAGCCATTTACAGATATCAACTATTAACTCTGTGACACCTGCTTTGCCTCTTGAGACCTTGTCTGAAACATATAAATATTTATCATATAAAAAGCTAACCAATCTATAAGGCGAGGCCATTAGCTCATTTTTGATCAATGAAAAGCCGTTTAGAGAAAAGATACGATTTAAAATATAAAAGCTATCGAGATGTTTATAATAATTACTTCGCAGCCGATTAACCTGTAATAAGACGGTATTCAGTAGCTTTAATTCCTCTGTTTTCTTATCTGTAAGCTCCGTAATAGTACTGTTTTTTAATTCGACAAGGGCCGTGCGTAATTTTATAGCATTTTTAAATTCATCTTTACCAGTATCAAGTCCCCTCGGCAGTTCCGGTATTACAGGTAGATCAAAGGAGAAATCACTATTGATCAGCTTAAATAAATTTTGCTTTGTTATTTGTATCCATATTTTTTCAATATCTTCAAAGTCATTTTTTATATCAACATTTATACCTTCAAGCTTACTAGAAAGCTTGGAAATTTTTTGTGATGTTGTATCAAAATACGAAAGCTTATCTTCTAAATTTTTATTCAAATCGATGCGTTTATTTAAAATATCTATTTTTATTCTAGTTAAGCCATTCACATAGGAGTTGAGCTCTTTTATTTCTATATTTTTTTCCTGTGATATTTTATCTTGAGCTTTTAGAAGGTCTAGTTCTAGATCTTTTTTCTCCGCAAGTGACTTTTCGATATCATCACTAATATTGGCCTTGATTTTGGGAAGAGTTTTTTGGTCTTCTAAACCATTTTTGATTGCATTATTTTGAGCTAGGTTTTTTTTATACAACTCTATTTTCAACTTAAGATTATGAAGAGAAAGCTCTTTGATCTCATTTAGAATCTTAGAATGTCCTAGTTTGTTTAAGCATTCTGCTAATAATTGAACCTCAGGGGATAATCCTTCTTTTTCGGTAATATACGAATTCAACCTATCAATATAAATTTGTGAATCATTTAACTTAAAATCATGGCCGAATATTTCTCCAGTTGTTAACTCAATTTGAGTCTCACCATCGAGAATCTTTTGAACTTGTTCTTTTTGTTTTAACAAAACACCTTGAAGAAGATTAGCTTCTGATAGAGATGAGCGACTATCACAAGCGGTGTCAGCGTATCCGTTAAGAGCTATAAATAAGAATAAATAGAGTGTTACTTTCATCTGCTATTATGTTCATTCCTGCATGAGTCGAGTTTTGCTAGCACAAAGTTTTTATAATAATTCATCTGCCTTTTTTTGGATATATGCCATAACTCCCCTTTATATACTTCACCATCAAATTCAACTTTCATTCTGGTATAAAAATCAATTTCTTTAAGCGAATAATTCTTCTTAAATAAAACATTACCTGAAAACTCATAGTCCAGAGTGTTCTTGGAGGTTCTCAGATGGAAGTTTTTAAGTGGTAAAATAAAACTATGGTATTTATACCACCCAGGCCTTCTTGAATCGAAACCTGTAAATAGAACAAACTGTAGTGTTTCATAAGGTATTTTATTTTCATCAAAAAAAACAGGACTCTGTGTAAACTCTCCCATTGTTTGAGAACGGTATAGATCAGGTCCTTCTTGAACTGGGATATTATTTATTTCTATCGTTTGAAAACAATTCGATAAGTCTTCAAGTTCGATTGCCACAACTGATTTTGAAAATAAAATCAATAAAAATAAAAGTTTCGTCATTTAAACACCTCTTGGCTTAACGCTTTATCTACAATTTTGATTTCAAGTAGTTTTTTCTCTTCTTTTTCAATTAAGACTTCTAAATCAATTAAAGTACCAAGCCTTGCAACTGTAAACTTGTATTTTTGTCCTATAACTAAAAGTTTATTCATGTCGTCTAAGTCTGATTTCAAGAACCTCATATTATTAACTGCTATGATTTCATCCCCTGCATTAAGCCCTCCATTATAAGCTGCCTTATCTAGAATAATGCTATCTACTAAAATCCTGTCACCTTCGAATCGAAGTCTTGCCCCAAGGTCAACTTTAGGTGTTTCATCCCAAACAAATTCAAGACCTATCTGTTTATAATACGTTTCAAAATCGATATCTTCTGTAGTTGAGAGCATAGTTGTAAACTTGGATAGTAGGTCTTTGCCTCCTAACCCCTGAACCATTTCATAAACCTCTTGTGCTTCCATACCTTCTTTTGGATTAGCAAGATAACGCTCCCAAAGAAGAGAAAGAAGATCATTTATATTTTTTCCTTTTTTTACTAATTCAAAATGCAAGGCACTGAACACCAGTCCCCCTTTAAGATAATAACTGATTGAAGAGTTTAAAGAATTCTCATCTGGACGATAAAGCTTTATCCAAGCGTTAAATGACGAATCCTCAAGAGAATGAAATTTTTTACCTGGAATAGAGAAATACCGATTTAAATTATCTTTTTGCATCTCAAGATATTCTTCTAATGTGCACAGACCTGATCTATAAACGAATAACTCATCCATAAAACTAGTAAGCCCCTCTGTAAGCCAATGCATCCGAGTATAATTTTCATTTCTATAATCAAATGGTCCTAACTCTTTAGGTCTAATTCTCTTTACATTCCAAGTGTGAAAATACTCATGGGCCACAAGAGCAAGCCACATAATATAATCTTTTCTAGAACTAAGCTTTCTTCCGTCAAAATGTAGTGCTGTTGAGTTTAAATGTTCAAGTCCACCGTAAAGGTTTCTTTTAAAATGCGTTATAAAATAATATTTATCATAGGGTATACTAGAAAAATGCTTTGAGACTGTTTCAACAATAGTCTTGATATCATCTTTGAGTTTTTCTTTATGGGGATAACTCTCGCCATAAAAAATCAAATGATGTTCCTTATTATCATGCATAAAGCCATCTGATTCATGGCAACCTATTTCGACAGGAGTATCTAAGAGAACATCATAGCTTTCTGGACAAAAAACAAACTCATTAAGATTATCGTTTAACTCAGGCATCGCAGTATGGATTTTTGACCACAGTGCTGGAAACTTAAATTCGATAATAGGAGAAAAGCTCTCCCCTTCCACTCCCATTAAATAACTAGGCCCGTGCAAAAATGCATGGGATTCATCAACGTGGCTTGTTCTGACTGTTAACTCATGGCAGTAAACCTGATAATCAATCGTAATTGAATTAAATTCTTTATTTGGCTCAATTGACGGATCAATAACCCAAGCACCTTTATCTTTTTGCTCGAAAAAAACATATTCACCACTATCACCCGTTGCTTTAAACGTTCTTATGTTTTTGGAATATTCACGCATTAAGTAAGAACCAGGAGACCAACTAGGCATAAACACTGTTAGAGGAAATTTCGTGATTTCAGATAGTTCAAGCTTCACATCTACAATATGTGTTTTAGGATCTGTGATTTGTACTAAATACTTTACTTTCATTTTGTACCCTTAAATGCTATTAAATTGCTATGAATCCTACTTATAACATAGATATTACCCAATCTGCCATAGAACAAATTCGCTTAATTCAGAAAAATGATTTTACCATTGAGTCTCAAGCTTTTCGTCTCACTATAGATGGTAAAGGATGCACAGGCTTCACCTATGGATTGGGTTTTTCAAAACCTAAGCAAGATGATCTTTTGTTAACTTTTTCTTACAAAGATCAAAGCTTTGTTATTGTGCTTGATCCATTTGCTGCCTATTACTGTAAAAATGGAATTATTGACTACAAAAGAAATATTCAAACAGGCGAAGAAGGTTTTTTATTCATCAATCATGATGAAAAAAATCACCAAGGCAAATTTTTTAAAAACGAACAAAAGGTACCAAGTCATTTATGAGATCTAAAATCGATTATCGTTATCTCAAGGCGTTTTATTACACTGCTCATTTTTTAAATTTTTCTAAAGCGGCTGAAAAACTATCTGTGGCGCAATCAGCTGTAAGCAGACAGGTTAAGTTATTAGAAGACTCTATGGGTGAACAATTGATTGTACGGTCGAGTAAAAAAGTCATTCTAACCGATAAAGGCGCTGCACTTTTTAAGGCGATTGAGTCTTTTGAAGATACAACAACAACACTGATTCAAGGAAAGAATAATCAGATTTTAAGAGTTGGGATACTTCATGGACTTCTCGAGTCATGGTTCATACAAGTTATAAAAGATTTCACAAAAAAAACTCAGCACGAACTGAGAATCAAAGTTGACACTCCCGCAACTTTAAAACAAGGACTCTATCAAGAAAATTTTGATATTATTTTCACCAATGAAAATATACAAAATGAACTGCTGACATCCTTGGCTTTATTCGAAGAAAAATTAGTCATTATCTCTAAAAAAGAAATTGATGCCAGCAAAATAGACCAATATACATGGATAACCTACGGCGAAGCTGATTACTTTTTTAATCTTTACCAGGATCATTCTGATAGAATCATTTCTGTTAACTCTATTACTTCAATAATCAAATTCGTAGAAGAAGGTATTGGTATTGCCATTGTTCCCTCACATACTTTGAATAGCAAAAGCAAGTTACATACCATTGCATTAAAGGATATTAAAAGACCTAAAGTCTACCTTAGCACTCTTAATTATATTACTTATCCGCCGCATCTTAAAAGCTTTATTGACGTTGTTAAAAACTATAAGCTTTAGCTTATAAATACTTAGCTCATTTAGATTATTTTGCTAATATATTTCAATGAAAAGCTTATCTCAGAAATTTTTGATCCATACCCTACTTGTTGCCTTTTTTTCAATGCTATTGATAAGTGGCTATCATATTTTTAATTTTTACAAAACATTGCAAAAAAACCAGTTCGAGAATCTACAGAAGCAATCTGAATTATTAGGTTCGATAATGCATTCCAAAATTGAGGAACTCAAAAATGATGTTCGATTTATCTCTTATACGCCTCCGATTCAAGGAATTATTCGAGCAAATGAAAACCAAGGTAATGACTTAGCAGATAATTCCTCAATAGTTCAATGGAAAGAAAGATTAACCACTATTTTTCAAGAGCTTTTGAAAGCTAAGTCTCATTACTCTCAAGTTAGATATATTGGTATTGCAAATCAAGGAAAAGAACTTGTCAGAGTTGATAGAAACCAACAAGGTCTTATCAGAGTAGTTAAAGGAGAACAACTTCAAAGCAAAGGACATCGTGATTATTTTAAAGAAACAATTCAAACTCCTCAAAACACGGTTTATCTATCGGAATTCTCCTTAAATACTGAGTTTGGTAAAATTTCAAGACCCTACCAACTAGTTCTTAGGGCATCTGTTCCTATTTACAGTGATGGGAAACTTTTTGGTCTTGTTATTATCAATATGGATTACACAAAAACTTTTAATAATCTGAATAATAATATTACTGAAGAACAACGCTATTTTGTCATAGATTCAAGTGAAAAGATCTTATTGCATTCAGATAAAAACTTCAAAAATATACAGAATGAGAAAATAATAAAGCTCTCTGAGCAATTCCCAAGGATACATACTTTTTTTAATACTAAAAACTCTGAAAGTGAAGTTGCAGAACAAGGTGAAATCCACTTTATTAAAAAAATTCAAT
Source organism: uncultured Oligoflexia bacterium (assembly GCA_950061135.1). Taxonomy (GTDB): domain Bacteria; phylum Bdellovibrionota; class Bacteriovoracia; order Bacteriovoracales; family Bacteriovoracaceae; genus CATLVU01. Next base: position 16,855 of record CATLVU010000009.1, on the reverse strand, counting down.
ATCACGAGGGTTACCCTGAAAGATTTTTAGCGATTATTCTATCTGCAAATGAATCATACATCCAAGAGCAATTACTTTATAAAGTCTTTAGTTCCCAGTTAGTATTATTCTTTGTCATTATTATTGTTCTATTAATCTCATACTTTTTTGTGCAAAGACTTGTAAAGCCTGTCTTAAAACTTAAATCAATTACAACTGATCTTTCAAAAGGAAATACTATTGATATTTCTAAAGAAGACATTGATTCAATTGAGCCTGAAGATGATATTGGAGTTCTAACAAAAACATTATTATCAATGTCCCAAAGTATTCTTGAAAAAAATATGACATTAAAGTTTCAAAAAGAAGCACTTGATGCAACATCAATTGTTGAAGAGATTGACCAGAATAACAAATTACTCTATGCCAATAACAATTTCTATGACACTACCGGCTTTTCTCAACAAGAGCTAATAGGAGAAGTTCACCATCTAGTTTCTCCTACATTAAACGACGAAAGCTTAGTCAAAGAAGTTCAAATGGCAATTTTAAAAGGCCAAATCTGGCATGGCGAAGTTTTAAATATTAAAAAAAATCAACAAAATTACTGGGCAGACACGGCGATTGTTCCATTCGCCAATGAACACAATCAAATAACGAAATTTATTTCTATTAAAAAAGATATCACTGATAAAAAAGAACAAGAAAAGCAACTTCATGCAGCCACAGAAGCTAAGTCAAAATTCTTAGCAACCATGAGCCATGAGATCAGAACTCCATTAAACGGAGTTTTAGGAATGATCAGCCTTCTTGAAGATGAAAAACTTTCTTCTGAAGGTAAATCTTATTTAAGAACAATAAAAAAGAGTGGAGATGCTCTTATTACTCTAATCAACGATATTTTAGATTTCTCAAAGCTAGAAGCGGGAAAAATGACTGTAGAAAATGTAGTCTTTAGCCCATTGGATGCTCTCAAACAAACAATGTCACTTCTTCATCAAAGCGCGAAGAAAAAAAACATACAATTATCAATAGACTGTCCTGAAGACTTACTACCTACTTGGGTTCGCTCAGATATTACGAGACTTAGACAAGTGTTGAATAACTTACTTTCCAATGCGATCAAATTTACATCCAAGGATGGTAAGATAAAAATCAGTTTTGATCATGAAATGATTTCTCAGAACTCATGTTTTATTATTTTCCATATCAAAGATGATGGAATTGGAATCTCCGAAGATTCTCAAAAAACTCTTTTCAGTGTTTTTACACAAGCTGATGCTAGTACAACAAGAAATTATGGAGGAACAGGCTTAGGACTTGCTATCTGTAAAGAGATCTGCAAAGTTTTAAAAGGTGATATTTGGGTTGAAAGTAAAGAAGGTAAAGGTTCCACTTTTTCTTTTAAAATTCAAGTTGAGATCGCAAGTGAGCCACAAACACAAACGAACATCCTAATAAGCCACGAGGACCTTAAGCAAGTCTCTGAGATAAAAAAGCTACGTATCTTAGTTGCCGATGATAATAATATCAATCAGGTTATCGCGAAAAAGTTTTTAGCCAAATTAGGCTATTCTTGTGATGTTGTTTCTGATGGTAATGAAGTTATCGAAGCTCTTGAATTAAAAAGCTATGATGTAATTCTGATGGATAGTCATATGCCAGAACTTGATGGCCATGATGCGACTAAGAAAATAAGAAAAATTTATAAGCATAAGTCAAAACCTTGGATAATTGCTGTTACTGCGAGTGTATCTAAAGAAGATGAGAAAAAATGTTATGAAAGTGGTATGAATGATTTTCTTCCAAAGCCTATGGGACTGATGGAATTAAAAGATGCTCTAGAAAGAGTTAACAATCTCGATGACCAATAAGGTAATTTCCTTCCTCACATAAAGTAATATCAAGATAATCAGGCAATTTAGTCTTTATTTTATAAGTACGTTCAAGCTGAGCTTTAAAAGTATTAATCGAATCTGAAAAAGGCCATGTAACAATAAATTTTAATAGCTCTTCTCCTTCTTGGAGTCCGAAGAAAAGCCCTTCTTCATTTTGTGGAGGAAGTGCTCCATAAGAATATGAAACATTCTGAGTTCTTACTTCAATCTCTTCATTAATTTTTTTAACGTACATCTTAACTGTGGCATTTAGGCCATAATAATTTGATTTTTTTCCTCTTAAAAACACTCTTAATCTCTTGCGTCCCATTGTCGGGGTTTGATTAATAAAAAGATAGATTTGATTTTTCAAGTTCGCATCTCTAATATTTGACTGAGCAGTTAAGATATCCGGCCGACCATCTTTATTAAAGTCTCCTACGACTGTTGCTGTTGGATTTATGATATCAATTCCAAGATTCTCTGAAATATTTGAAAAAGAATGATCAGCTTGCTGTTCAAATAAAATCAACTTTGTATAAGGAGGGTAACCAGAGTTATCTACTAATAAATCAATAAGCCCATCAAAATTATAATCAACCCAAACTCCTCTTCTATCAGATTGATGAGAGTCAGGGTCGGTAGAGTCTAAAAAATATTCTGTTCGATAAAACTTAGGAGGATAACTAAAAGTTCTTCCTGTTAAAATACTCGATTTATCAACCCCATCATTATCGTACAGATGACTAAGCTCTCCAATAAATGCATCCATTATTTCATCATTATTATAATCAGTACAAGCAACTGCAAAACTCCTACCACCACCACGTTTATTTAAACTTCCGTTCTCATCACTTGCAAACTGAGATTCGAGGGCAGTATTTTGAAAAATTCTATTTTTAGAACGAGTTTTGTAACGATTCATCCATAATTTATTATGATAATTATTGGTTGATGTTGTTAAAATATCGGGGTATCCATTTTGATCAATATCGCAAATCTGTACAGCATAAGTAGGCGTTGCATTTACGTACATACTTTTCTCTATATTTTGATTGGCCTCTCCTTCTAAGAGCAATGTCATATCTTTAAATTTACCTTTTTCATTCAATATCAAGGCATCATGCTGTGGAACTGCAGTCCCTCTGGCCCGCTTTAACCAATTTCCAATGTAAAAATCAAGGTGGCCATCAAGATTGTAGTCTATTAACCCAAGTGATGAGTTTGAAGATGGTACATAGATATTTTTATATTCATCAAAAACCAAGTTCTTATTTTTATCTTTTTTACCCAAAAAAAGCTTAAGCGATTCTTTAGTTAACTCTGTTTTCTGGTTTAAAACTCCAACGATCGCATCTAAAATTTTATCATTATTGATATCGTAAAATAAAAGATAAGAAGCTTTTATTGGTTTTACGAACGGACCATCACCTTTTATGAACTTTTTTTCACTTATTGAAAAATAATAAAACTCTGGCTGAGAAAAAAAAGAAGGAATTACGACCAAATCCGAGTAGTTATCTCCATTAATATCAACTAAATTAAAATTGTATGCCTTAACATTGTCTAGGCCATACTGCTTTGCCTGATTGCTAAACCAACTAGATCGAATATCTTTAGAAACTTTTGTATTGGCCTTCGATTCGTCCTTTTTATCGATTAAATTTACTTCTTTTAGTACGTCAAATTCAGCTTCTCTCTTTTTAGAAGCACAACTCAATGTAAAAATAAATATCAATAAAAACTTCATATTATTTTAATATCATATTCCTGAATTCATCATAGCGCTACATAACCTTAACCGACAAAAACACAATGTTATATTTATCTAATCTATACTTGCGCATTGTGAAAAATTTTACGAAAATAATCTAATAATGAAAGAGAAACTCCAACATTTTTTCAATAAGTTAACTCAAAAGTTTAAAAAGACTAATCAAGAAGATAATGAAGACATAACTATTGATTTGCCTGATGAACAAAACGAGGATCATACTCAAGATATTAATTTTACTGATCCTGACTTAAAAATCACTGACAAAATTAATCACTACCTGCAAAGGTCAAAAGATCATCTTACAAAATTCAAAGTTAAAGAGTTACAAAAACCTTCAAAAGACAAAAATTTAAACATAAAACTACAACAAGTAATAAATCAACTCCAGCTACGAAAAGCTGCAGACTCTCTTTTAAAAGAAAGTTCTAGACCTAAAATTCATCGTGTATTTCAAGGAACTGTCCTTATCATGTTTGTCTATGTTTTAGGAGCAAGCATTGGCCAAGTTCTCAAAGGAACTAGCGACTACTCATTAAACAAGACAGCTAACAAAAACTTTGAAACTCAAAAACTATTGAGTGCCAGTGACATCAACCGTTTAAAAACTGCTGAATTATTTAAAACAGATACTGTTGAAGTCGAAGATAATGCTGAAAAACAAGTAAAGAAAAAAGAAATTGCTTTTTGCGAAACAGCTGACCAAGAGTCCTCTCTACCTATTAAGCTTATTAATACAGTTGTACTACAAGATAGTGTAAAGTCTATTGCAAGTGTACAAATAAGATCTTCAGAACTACAAGAAATAAGAGTCGGCGAAAAAATTGATAATATGGCAAAAATCGACAAGATCGAAAGGTTACGACTTATCGTCAAGAACTTAAAAAATGGTAATTGTGAAGCCATACAAAATAGAGATGCCCTAGAAGATAATGCATCTAGAAATCCAATCAATGTTCTTTCTAAGAGTGAAAGTAAAGCATTTACTAAACGTTCAAAACAAATTTCTGGTATAAAAAATGATGGTAATAATTTTGAAATTAAAAAGGACTTTTTAAATCAAAAAATGTCTAATATTTCAGACCTCTTAACCCAAGCGAGAGGAATTCCGATAAAAAACCCCGATGGTACAATGTCATTTAAAATTGTTGATATTCAACCCAGTGGTATTTTTGCTTATTTAGGTATTCAAGAAAATGATATTATAACTCAAATCGATGGAAGAAAAATAAACGACTTAAACCAAGTAATGACAAAGTTTGGTAATGTTTCTAGCCTCTCAAAATTAAATTTAACTATTAAAAGAGCTGGTAGCGAAGTTGAACAAAACTATTCCATTAAATAAATGAGATAAACAGAAGGAAAAAATAATGCAACAAAGAGTTATTAGGAAGATCTCTTTTACAGCAACCATGGCAATAAGCTGCCAATTTCTAGGATCAGTTGCCTATGCGCAAATGAATAAGTCAGGAAACACTTTCAAGAAGTTTAGTACTAAATCAAGGTTTAATCAGGGAACAAAAAGTAATAGCGATAATTTTAGTGACGATGATTCAAACAAATCAACATTTGGCGCGCGAACACCAAAGCAAACAGAACCTGCTGATTCTAAATATGTAAACCTAAATCTTGAGACGGCTTTTGGACCAGAAATCATCACAAGTTTTGACTTTCCTGATACTGATATCATGGAAGTAACAAGACATATGCAAAAATTAACAGGCATTAACCTTATTCTTGATAAAGATGTTAAAGGTAAGGTCTCTATTACTGCCCCTACTCCTATAACAGTTGGTGATGCTTGGAAAGCATACCTTGCAGCACTTAATATGGCCGGATACACATTAGTAAAGTCAGGTGCTTTTTATAAAATAATTAATGCAAGAGATGTTAGATACACTCCTACTAAAATTTATACAGGCCAATATACTCCAGAAACTGAGTCGCACATTATGAAAGTTATGGCATTGAAATATGTAGATGCGGGAGAAATTTCTAGAAACTTTAGACCTTTTATGTCCCGATACGGACGTATCATTGATATTAAACAAACAAATACGATTATCATTTCTGATACTGGTGCCAATATTGTTCGATTAGAAAAACTAATTCAATTTATCGATGTTCCAGGCCATGAAGAATCATTACAAATTATTCCAGTAAAGAACTCTTCGGCACAGGAAATAGCTAAGCTTCTTGATGAAATTTTAAAATCAGACTCAGGTGGAAGTGCTCGATCAAGTCGATCTTCAAGAGCATCATCAAGAACAAGTCGATTCTCTTCTTCATCTGGTGAAAGCTCTTCTAATATTTCTAAAATCATTGCTGAGCCTAGAACAAACTCGATTATTGCAATGGCCAATGCAACAGGGGCGCAACAATTAAGAGACTTGATTAAAAAACTTGATGTTGAATATAATTCAACAAGCTCTGGAAAAATTCATGTTCATTACCTGAACTTTGGAAATGCGGAAGAACTTGCTAAGACCTTATCTACGATTGTTACAGGAGCGAAAAGTAATAATTCAAGCCCTGCGAATGGAAGACCTGGTAGATCCTTTGTAGGTAGTAGTGATGGAAGCTCCCTGTTTAACGATGAAGTAAAAATCACGGCAGATAAAAATAATAATGCACTTGTTGTAACTGCCTCACCTACTGATTGGTTAACTTTGAAGTCTGTTATTCATAAATTAGATATCCCAAGAGACCAAGTTTATGTTGAAGGTTTAATCATGGAAACAACTATCTCAAAAGTTAAAGGCTTTGGTGTTGAATTCATGGGAGCTTATGGGCCCGGTAATGCTCAAAGAGGTGGTCTTGTAAATCAAAATGGTTCTTTATTCAATCTTCTAAGTGGTACTCCTCAGAATATTACAGGGTTCTTTGCCGGAATTGGTGGCCCTGAAAAAGGAGCTAAAGAAGTTGAAATCGGAGGACAGAAATTAAAAGTGAATAGTGTTAATGCCATTATAAAAGCGATAGCAACTCATGATACAACAAATGTTCTTGCAACTCCTCAAATCCTTGCTATGGATAATACTGAAGCTGAGTTTGAAGTTGGAACAACTGTTCCAATCAAAAAAGAATCAACAACTGGTAGTACAGTAACTTCTTCTTTTGAAACACAAGAAGCAAAGCTAAGTTTAAAAATCACACCACAGATCAATAAAGTAACACGTTTTGTAACTTTAAAAATCAATCAATCAATTGACGACTTTCTTGGAGAACTTAACACTTCAGGAACTGGTGCTGCAACATCAACAAGGTCTGCCATCACAGAAGTTATGATTAAAGACCGAGAAACAATTGCGATGGGTGGATTATTACGAGACAGAGAAACTGTTAGTTTTAATAAAGTTCCTCTTCTTGGTGATATCCCTGTATTAGGCTGGTTATTCAAGAATAAAACGAGAAAGATTGATAAAGTAAATCTTCTTTTCTTTTTAACTCCAAGGATATTATCTCCTTATGATAATGTTGCTGCGAAAAACTCTCTTCGTGCCTTAAAGAACAGAACAGATAATTTAAAACAAGTTCTTGATAAAGACACTAAAGACCCACATGCTAAAAAAGTAGATGAGCTAACTGCACAGCTTGAACTTCAAAGAGATAAGCTCGGAAACCCTGTTGAGCTTAATGAGTTTCAAAAGAGCAATCAAGGGCCTGGAATCGGAAACGAAGAAACACAAGTAGATATACCAAACTACAAAGAAATAATGGAAGAAGTGGAAAATAATAATGAAAATTAGTGATCACCTATTAGAGCGAGTTGAAACAAATAAAACTCGAATTGGAGAATTACTACTTCAATACACATCTTTAACAGAAGAACAGCTTAGCGAAGCTCTCAGTATTCAAAAAGAAGAAAATAAACTTCTTGGTGAGATACTACTCACTAAAAACTATATTCACCCACATGATATTGTAAAAGTGATTTGCCATCAGGTTAACATACCCTATATTACAGATATTACCTTCGAACAAATCGATGAGAATCTAGTAAAAGACATCCCTATTAATTATGCTAAACACCATGAACTTCTTCCTTTATCTGAAAATGATGAAGTTGTTAACGTGGTAATGAGTGATCCATTTAACTTTGATGCTATTAATGATTTAAATAATATTTTTAAAAAGAAAATTCACGTTGTTGTAACAACTCCACTAAAAATTCAAGATGCCATTAACCGTATCTATGAAAAGGCTAATAGAAATCTTGTTGACACTATCGAAGACGAATTTGAAGAAAACTTAGACCTTGATGGCCCGATTGATATCCTTGATGCTTCAGCAGATGAAGCCCCTGTTATCAGGTTTGTAAACTCTATTATTTTTAGAGCAGTAAAGGAAAGAGCTTCAGATATTCATATTGAACCGTTCGAAAAAGAAGTTATATATCGTTTCAGAATCAACCGAGTGATGACAGAAATTTTAAGACAGCCTAAAAAAACACATGCAGCTGTTAGTTCTAGAATTAAAGTTATGGCCAAGCTTGATATTGCAGAAAAACGTCTTCCTCAAGATGGTAGGATTAAAATCAAAATTGCCGGTAAAGATATTGATATACGTTTGAGTACTGTTCCTGTTCAGAACGGAGAACGTATAGTAATGAGGGTTCTTGAAAAAAATAATACCGTATTAGATCTTGAAAAACTTGGATTTCAAGGAAAGATTTTAAAAGGCCTAAAAGAACTTGCAACCAAAAAACATGGCGTACTTTATGTTACAGGGCCAACGGGTCATGGTAAAACAACAACTCTTTTTGCTGTTTTAGATCGAATGAATACTCCAGACCGAATGATTATTACCGTTGAAGATCCAGTGGAATATGAGGTTGCAGGAATTTCTCAAATACAAGTTAATTCAAAAATTGATCTCACCTTTGCGCGAGCACTCAGATCAATACTAAGACAAAACCCTGATGTTGTAATGGTTGGGGAAACGAGAGACCAAGAAACTGCAGAGATGGCGATCAACGCTTCTTTAACAGGACACTTCGTTCTCTCTACCCTTCACACTAATGATGCTTCTTCTGCACCAACCAGATTAATTGATATGGGAGTTCAACCCTTTCTTATTTCATCATCTCTTGTTGGAGTTTTAGCACAAAGACTAGTAAGGACATTATGTAACCATTGTAAATCCCCTGTTGAACTAACCTCTGTTGAAAAAGAAATGCTAGATATAGATACTGTCCCTTCGGATGCCACTGTTTTTGAACCAAAAGGTTGTGAAAAATGTCTTCACACTGGTTATGAAGGAATGACTGTTGTCTCAGAATTATTAATGATTACAGATAATATTCGTCATCTCATACTACAAAAAGCTGATGCCTCAACAATAAAGAAACAAGGGATTAAAGATGGTATGACAACTCTTTCAATGAATGCTGTAGAAAAGATTTATGGCGGTATTACCTCTGTAGAAGAAGTTCTAAGAGCAATCATTTCTGAAGCTGATGAGGAAGAGAATTAATCTATGCCTATTTTTCAATACAAAGGTATTAATAATACCGGAAAAGAAATCAAAAACTCAATAAACGCTGAAAGCATAATTCAAGCGAAGCAAAAAATTAAAGCTTCCGGAATAATGATTATTGATGTTAAGGAAGTTAAATCTAAAGATAAATCATCAAGTGGCATAAGTTTTGGAAAAAAAGTAAAAGTTCAAGACCTAGCACTTATGACTAGACAGCTTGCAACTCTTATCAAAGCTAAAATTCAAATTGTTGAAGCACTGAATGCTCTACAAGACCAAGTAGATAATGAGCATTTAAAGGTTGTTCTTTCTGAAGTGAAACAAGATGTAAATGAAGGTTCATCTCTTGCAAAAGCAATGGGTAAACACCCTAAAGTTTTTAATAATGTTTATGTTAATATGATCGAAGCTGGTGAAGAGTCAGGTACTCTTGAAGTTGTTCTCTTAAGACTTGCTGATTTTACTGAGTCTCAAATGAAACTTAAGCAAAAAATTCAAGGTGCGATGATCTATCCTATTATCATGATGGTTGTTGGCTTTGGTCTTATAAGTGTTATTTTTATTCAGGTTATTCCTCAACTTGCAAAAATTTTTACTTCAATGAAAATGGAACTTCCACTTCCAACCAAAATCTGTATCGCAATTTCAGATTATATGCAGTCCTATTGGTGGACACTCATTATTTTATTTTTTGCAGGAACTTGGGCTTTTAAAAAATGGAAAGAAACAGCTAGCGGTGAACGCAAATGGCATCGAATCACTCTTTCCGCACCAATAGTAGGTGATATTGTTAGAATGATTAATGTTAGTCGATTTTGCTCAACCTTATCGACTCTTTTAACTTCAGGTGTACCCATTTTAACTTCATTAAAAATAGTAAAGAACCTAATCCCAAATGTTCATATGAAAGGCGCTGTTGAAAATGCTAAGGAAGCTGTACAAGAAGGTGCTTCAATGGCCATTCCACTAAAAGAAAGTGGTGAATTTCCTAGTATGGTAACCCATATGATTACCTTAGGAGAAAGATCGGGTGAATTAGAAGATATGCTTACCATCGTTTCAGAGAACTACGAAGACCAAGTTGATGCAAAAATAGGAGGGCTAACATCTTTGCTAGAACCTATTATGATAGTATTTCTAGGTGCCCTAGTTTTCTTTATCGTTATATCTGTTATAATGCCAATGATGAAATTAAATTCGGTTCGTTAGCATACAAGGAGTTAGAATGAACGTTCAAGACAATCATACAAACAAAATTTTAAAATCTCAAAGAGGGATGAGTTTAGTTGAAATTCTTATTGCTCTAACACTTTTAGGTATTGCTGGTGCATTTGTCGTTAGTAATGTCTTTGATAACCTACAAGAAGGTAAACAACAAGCTGCTGAAATTCAAATGCAAAAACTAGGCGAAATACTTAGAGATTACAGAAGAAAATGTGGCCTATACCCTACTTCAGATCAGGGCCTTGATGCTTTATTAGCAAAACCAACTGGAGGAAGAGAATGTAGAAATTATCCTCCTAATGGTTTTATTGAAAATGGAAAAATCCCTCTTGACCCATGGGACTTTGAATATCTTTATGAATCAGACGGAAGAAAATATACTCTTATCTCTTTTGGTGCAGATGGTATCGAAGGTGGAGAAGGTTTTGATGCTGATATAAACTCAAACGAATTATAATTATCAATCGTGAACTCTTTCAAAGAAAATCTCACTTCTCAAAAAGGGTTCACGATAATAGAAATAATGGTGGCGATGTCTTTAATCGTCCTTATTTTTGCCATCGTCCCTATTACAACTTCATACAATTCTCACTCTCAATTACAAAAAGCTCTCTCTGACTTTGAAAGAGCTGTTCGTTTTGCAAATAATGAAGCCATTCTAAGAAATAAAATAGTGAGAATCAAAATTATTCTTGGAGCTGAAGAATCTGAATACACAATTGAATATGGCACCAACTCAGATTTAATACTTCCTGAATCAGTCGACACAAGTAAACTTTCTATCAAAGAGCGTGAAGAAGAACAAAAAAAGCAACAAAAACTAGACTCTCAATTTAGTGTGGTCGATGAATTATACGATGAAAACAAAAAACTTCCTGCTGGTACTTTTATTTATGGTGTTGCTACTAGCTATTATGAAAATTTACTCATGAGCGATGAGATGCATATTTATTTTTATCCGACAGGAGAACGAGATAATGCCCTGATCTTATTACACACAGATATAGAAATGGCCTCTCTTTCCATCCCTCCTTTTGAACAAACCACATATAAAGATTATTATACCTTTACTGAAGAAGAACTATTACAATTTGATGATACATTAGAATCAACAAGTCAGGATATTTACACTGAATGGATAAAAGATTAATGAAAAATCAAAACGGTTTCACCTTAGTTGAGGTTATGATTGCCATGACAATCTTTGCTGTATTTGTTTCGGCCATTATCATGAGCCAGTCCGCAAATATAAATAACTCCATTAGAATGGCGGAAGACATCAAATTACATAATCTTGCTGAATTTAAAATGAATGAATTATTTATCGATCCTCCAAAGTTCACAAACGCAACCGAAAACCAGTCAGAATCTAAAAATTTTGAGATTGAAGGTTTTGAAATCTATAAATACACAATCGAGTACAAAAAGATAGAATTTCCTGATTTTTCTCAAATCACAGGAGAAAGCGAAGAGGAACAAAGAGAACAAAAAGACTCTAGAGTAAAAAAGGCCATCTACGAAAAACTTAAAAAGAATATGGAAAAAATGCTTTGGCAGGTAAAGATCATTATTCTTAATACACAAACAGGCCAAGAATATGAAATGAACTCTTGGATAACAAATGAAAAGGCTAAACTTGACACTAACTTCACTATATAAAAACCAAAAAGGTTTTACTTTATTTGAAGTAATGATAGCCATTACGATTTTGGCATTTATCATGGTAAGTGTTATCAGTGTTACAGAAACATCACAAACAACAGCCGACAGAGTTATTGGAGAAGATCGAGAACTACTCCAAATAGAAACTGCAATGTCACGTTTTGAATGGGACTTTTCTCAAATCTATAGCCCACTATATTTTTCACATAAAACAGACCCTTCCGGTTTTACTGAAGAACAAATTCCTGCCTATGAACAACTTATTCAACACTACCAAGGAAATGAAAGGTTTAGTGGTATTAGCTATGAAGGAATACCTATTCCTATTATCAATAGTGATGAAAAAAATGAAGTTATTTTTTTAACAATGAGTAATCGACGAAAAATGCAAAATATTAAAAACTCTCACTTTGCTTGGGTGAAGTATTCTCTTAAGTCCCCTGAAGAAAATACTGAAGAGGAAGGACAAAACCTTATTCGTGAATTTGTTACAAAAGATATTTTTTCAAAAGAAGAAATTGATTGGGATGACGTCAAAGATCAAATTTTATTACGAAAAGTTAATAAGCTTGAAATTGAGTTTTGGGATAAAAAAAGTAAAAAATGGAATTCAAATCTTCGTGCTGTTGCAGACGGAAAAAGTCTACTTCGAGGAGTAAAGCTTAAAATCACTTATCTAAATCCTGATAATAACGAAGTATATTCAGAAAGAATTTTTAGGCCATTATTTCCTTCTTTTGAACCTGAAAATATGTATAAATTTTTAAACGAAAAGCCAGACCCAGCAAAAGACCAAAGTGGTGACGATATATGAGTAAAGTATTCAATAATCATAACGGCATTGCAATTGGAATGGTTCTTACCTCTATTGTTATTTTAACAACAATTATTGCTAATTTTAGTTTTGAATCAAATATAAATAAAATTAAAGCCTATAATATTGAAGACAGGGGTAAAGCAAAACTCACTGCTGAGTCAGGACTTCAGTTTGCCATGGCCCGTCTAAGGCTTTACAAAGAAGCCTATAATTTTCTTCAAGAAAATGATGGTGCAAAAGATATTGTAAAACAGGAAACATTAAATATTTTATGGAACTTCCCATTTATTTATCCGATTCCTATCTCTGAGGAATTGAATCAAACTCAAAAAGACTCTATAGAAAAGTTTCAAGAGACTTCGTTCCTTGACGGAACACTAAACCTTACGATCAATAATATCTCAAATAAAATCAACCTTAACCTTATTCGTGTCTCATTACTAGCAGAGCAAAACAAGAATGAAGAAAAAAGTGCAGAAGAAAGAGAAAAGCTTCAAGAGTTTAATGTTGAGAATCAACTTTTTGTTTTATTTAACAATATTCTCGAGAAAAAACGAGAAGAGGATGAAGACTTTTTTAACAGGTATGCAGGTATCGAGGTCTCTGAACTTATAAATGATTTAAAATATTATATCAGTGATCCAAATTCTGTTGAAGCTGGCACAGCTGAAAGAAGGTTTGAAGAGAATGAGCTTTCAGCGAAGCAGGCCCCTATTCAATCTTTTTCTGAACTCTATTTATTACCAAGTTGGAATGATGAATTGGTAAACATCATTCAAAATGAATTTACTGTTCACGGAGCGATAATGATCGATCTGAACAAAATGACTGACAAACTCTTAAAGCTACTTATTCCGAATATTTCAGATGATGAAATAAAAGAGTTTTTCAAATATAAAGATGACCCAGAAGACCCACAATTTTTTAATGAACTCGAGGACTTTAAAAATTATATTGTCAATATTGGTAACATAATGAGTGCCTCTAACTTTGAGGAACGTTTTCAAAACTTTATTAAGCAAGGACTTCAGTTTGGTCCAACACCTACTCTTTTTAAAATTGTAAGTACTGCATTAAAAGGAAGATCAACTTACACACTAACAGCCTATGTGGTTCTTCCTGCAAAACCAAAACCTCGTCCAAAAAAAGAAACTGAAAAAGAACCTGACGAAACAGAAAACCGTGATGGCGAAAAACCAGAGGATGATACCGAAGAACCTCCAAAAGATGAAACAGAAAAAGAAAAGCAAAAAACTCTACTACTAGAACCCAGAATCGTAGAAATTAGTGTCTCCTAATACCCTGTTTTTTGTTTGCAAGGTGTTAACCGATAAATTACAATTTATATATGATAAACTTAGCGATTGATATTGGTTCATACTCTGTCAAAATTTTACAATTTGAAAATCATAAAAATAAAGTAATTTTCACTAAAGCCAATGAGATTGTTCTCGCAACTGAAGAGGTTTCTGAGAGCCGTACCTTATGGGATTTACAATATGAAGCACTAGAGGATTATATTTCTCAAATAGATGGTGAAATTCATTATATAACTAATATTCCAGCAGAAATCATGACAACAAGATACCTTACAATTCCTGTTGCAAATAAGAAGAAAGCTGCTCAAATGCTACCATTTATGTTGGAAGAAGACTTACCTACCTCACTTTCAGAGTGTCATTTTGACTTTCTACTAGATGTAGGTAAATCTGATACCAATTCAACTGTCGGCGTAGTCAACAAGAGCGACTTTCAGCAAATTTATAATTATTATGCCAGCTGTAAACGTGGGCCATTTGTTTTAACTTCACAATTGTGTAGTTTTTCAGCCGCAATACATTTTGATGCGATAGAATACCCGCAAGCCTTCGCTATTATCGACATAGGCCATAAGTCCACCAAAGCATACTTTTATTTAAATCAAAAACTGGTAGCAAATAATTTTTCCTTTATGGCAGGAGAAGAAGTCACTAAAACCATTGCTACAAACTATCAAATTACAGAAGAAGAAGCAGTTATTTATAAACATCAGAATGCTTTTTTCCTTCTTGATTCTCAACTTGATCAAGTAAATGAAAAGCAAAGAGTTTTTGCTCAAATAATGAAAAAGACAATCTCTCCTCTACTTGACGACCTTAAAAGATGGGCGCTTGGCTTTAGGGTTCATCATGGACTACCTCTTGAAAAAATTTATATTACTGGAGGTACTTCTAATACAAAAAACATCGCTGCTTTTTTGACATCTGAAATAAAAATCAAAACTGAACATTTTGAATGCATGAGCGAAGATCAAATTCATAATCTTGACCATGATCCAAAACTAATTCACAAGTTCACTGGTGCTGCAAGTCTTAGTCTTGCGCAAAAAAAGAAGTCCTTATTCTTTAATTTTTTACGTGGCGAATTTGCTATTCAAGGAAGTGCTCACTCGTTCCCCACTGAGGGCCTAAGTTTATTAGGAATACGAGCAATGATCATAGCTTTCATATTCTCACTTCACTTTGGCCTGAGTGCTTTTTATACAAATTCTGAAATCAAAAACCTTGATCGAAAAATTGTATCTGTTTTAAAGAACAACACATTAAAAATCATTCCTAAGCAACAAAGAGAAGCGGCCAGAAATCCACTTGTGGTTTTAAACAAACTTAAGAGAGATCAGAAAAACATAAATCAGGAAATTAACGTCGTCCAATCAGCTTTAGATATTAATGCCCTTGCTCCAATATTAAAAATTCAAAACTATCTTGAAGGTCGAAAAATTGAAATCATACAACTGACTTCAACTCATGGAAGCGATTTCAGCCTCACTCTTAAGGCCAAAGAGAGCAAGCCTCTTGAAATAATTAATCAGTCATTAAAAAAAGACTTCAACAATATTTTTACACGCATAGATACACAGAAAAATATTCTGATCATTAATGGAGAACAAATTTAATGTCATTATTACGTCCGATGGAAAATATTGATAGTTTTTTGAAAGATAAAATTCAAAACCTAAAAGAATTATCTGATTATCAGCGATTCGATGATTTTTATTCCAATCTTGAAGAAGATAAGCAAATTATCACAAAATCAATTGCCACGGTTTTAGCTCTTGCAATACCAGCAATCATTATTTGTTCTTTTTGGATTTATTCTAACTCAGTCAAAAGTGAACTAGCTACCAAAATAGAGCTTTATCAAACAGCTCAAGATATTCTTATCCAAAACGAAAGTTTTTCAGGCTCTAATTCTCAAGTCTTTGGTCAAAGCTATGAAAGTCAAAACTCATTCCAAAGCGCACTCTCTCAAGAACTCCAAAAGAATGGTATCGATATTGCTGCAGTTGCAATCAGTAATTATAATAGTGATGAAATCACTAACACATTAATTGAAATTACCAGTAGTTTAAAAGTTTCAAACTTTTCTAACGAGCAATTGTTTAATTTTATTAATATCTTAACTGTTCAAATGAAAGCAAAAATCGAACAAATCAAGATAAGTAAAGATGAGAAATCAAATCTGTTAAACGGGGTAATTGATATTAGCCATTTAAGTCAAAATCTCTCAGAGGGTTTATGACAGTCAAGGAAGAAGCAGTAAACTCATATTACAACCTTAAACCTTTTCGATCAATCAAATGGCTTATCATTTTCATTTCACTTTTTTTCTATTCCGTACTATCTGTTATTCCTTTTCAAGATAAAATAGATTCTTTTATTTTTTCCAGTCTAAAGAGCATACCAGGTTGTTCGATTCAGATGTCTGATTACCAAATGGGATTTTTTCCTCCACGCATAGCACTTAATGACCTTAGTATTCCTGGTCGCTGCTTAAAAGTTAGACAATCCTCTATTGATCTCAAGAATGTGGCACTCTACTTTAGAGGATTTAACTTTTCTCCTCTGGGCCCACATTTTAAGCTCGAAACAAAACTGAAACAAAAGCCATTAAGTCTATTCCTCACCTACTCTGGAAGTAGTCTTGCTATGAATATGCAAGACAATATTATTGATCTTTCTATTCTAGAAATGTTTTATCCTCAGGTGAAGCTCAAGGGTAATC
>CATLVU010000008.1 GCA_950061135.1 uncultured Oligoflexia bacterium | reverse complement strand
GAAATAATCTTGATTCTTTCAGTAAAAATATCAGAGCTATCTGCAAGAAAGAAGTCTTGGGCCACATCAGATGTAAGATCTTGGGCTAAACATGTTGAGTTTAGAAACAAGGCAAAAAAACTAATAAAAATTAAAACGACTTTATGCATGAATATGATTTTATAGGTTTAGACACATATAAACAATTCAATAATTGACTCAATAGTAAGCAATTTGGTAGGAGTTAAGGATTAGGAAAAAATGTGGAAAATAATAAAGAAACAGATAATAAAATGTTTGTTGTTGTCGCTGGCAATATTGGCAGTGGAAAAACAACATTAACAAAAAAACTTTCAGAAAGACTGGGATGGAAACCCTATTTTGAATCTGTACAAGATAATCCTTATCTTTCAGATTTTTATGGGAATATGCAACGATGGAGTTTTCCTCTGCAAGTGTATTTTTTAAATCACCGCTTTAATACTCATAAAATTATTGAATCTGGACATGCCTCATCAATTCAAGATCGCTCAATCTATGAAGATGCGAATATATTTGCGAGGGCCCTATATGAACAGGGAGATTTAGACAAGAGAGATTATCACACATATTTAGACCTATATGGCTCAATGATAGATTATCTAAGTGCTCCAACAATAATGATTTTTTTAAGGCGCTCAATTCCTAAGTTACAAGAAAGAATTAAGCAAAGAGGTCGTAATTACGAGCAAGAAATCCCTGTGGACTACCTGACAAAACTAAACAATTATTACGATGATTGGTTTGATTCTTATAAACTCGGCAAGTCTCTGATTGTTGATACAGACGACTTAGACTTCCTTGAGAACGAAGAACACTTTACTAAACTAGTCAACAAAGTACATAATTCCATCGACCAACAGGAAATGTTTTTCCACTATTAAAATCTTTTCAAATTTTCCGATATAATTAAAAAAGCAATCAAATCAGGGAGTATTGATATGAAGATTTTATTAGGCTTATTTTTAATTGTTTCGTTTGTTTCATGTTCGGGTTCGAAGTCTGTGAAAAAAAATGATAATGAAATTGAGTTAAGTGATGCAAGTGAATTTACAGAAGAAGTAATGAGCGATGATATTATAGCAGATGAAGCATTGGCAAATGCTGGTGGTGCACCAATTATGATTGAAGAGACAATGGGTGAGGCGAATTCAGTTTATACTGTACAAGCGAACGAAACTTTAATGATGATTGCTTTTAAAATTTATGGTGATTATAGAAAGTGGAAAATGTTAGCTTCTTGGAACCAGGATAAATTATCAGGGGATTATAAAATTACTGAAGGAATGTCACTTAACTATAGTGCGCCAGCTCAAGAATTTGTTTGGCAACCTGAGGGAAATCCATATCTAATTAAAAGGGGTGACACTTTAGGAACAATTTCAACTGATACATATGGTATGTCTAAATATTGGAAAGAAATTTGGCAAAATAATAAAGCATTAATTTTAGATCCAAATAAAATCTTTGCAGGCTTTACAATTTATACTCCTAATTTAGACTCAAGAGATGTGGCAAATATTTAAAATAAGCTTTGATATACTTTTAAAGAGCAGGCTTTTAATGCCTGCTCTTTTATTTTTAGGCCTCACCTCTTGCTCATTAGTTAGATGGAAAAAGCCTCAGCGCTTGGAAGGAATGAATGCTAAGGGATATAGCACTAGTGAATACCTTGCACACCAAGATTACCTTTTAAACAGCTTTTTAGAATCTAACGAAGCTCAATTGATTAAGTTATCAGTGTCTCAAAAAAACTATCTTGCGAATCTTTATTCGTTCATTCGTAAAAAAAATGAGTTGTTCTTTACGAGTAAATCAGAACCAGTTTTTTATATGATTAAATCAAATGAACCATTTCACTTCTCACTACCAGATAACCACTTCTTTTTTTCATCTAGTTTATTATCAAAGTATATAAAAAACGAGTCGTTATTAAATTGTGCTCTTGTGTTTGAGATGATTAGAAGTGAGAAAAACCTTTATAATAAAAATGTTTTATTCCCAACGGGAGACTTGAGTGTCGACCAAGTTCTAGGCTTACAAAGATTGTCAGTGGAAGATAAAGTTGAAATTCATAAATGGGCATATTATTTACTTCGAAGAGTAGAGATACAAGGTGACAGTTATTTGTCGTGGTTACAGATTAAAAACAGAAACTCGATAGACTTTATTAAACAGTTAGGTGATGTTCAGTCTATTTCACGAGAAGAATCTTTATTTAAATCTTTTTTAATTTCGTCTAAACATTCTCAAGAAAGACGAATAGAATATCGAGGTTCATCACGAGGATTTTATAATTTAATAAATTTAGCAAAGGTATCGATGTGAAACCTGAAATGTCAGAAAAACTTTTCATTCAAAACTTAGTACAGTCTAGTATAGAGAAGAAAAAAATAAAGACCTGTAAGGTGGTAGATGTTGATCGCTTAACTGGTGACGCTTCTACTAGAAGGTACTATCGGGTATTCACGAAGGATGAAACCTATGTTGTTTGTATTGATAATCCAATGGATGCCGGAGAAAATCCTTTTGTTCAAATACAAAGTTTTTTAGCCGATAAAAAAATCAGAGTTCCTCAGATATTTGATAAGCAAGTCTCTATGGGATACTTATTGGAAGAAGACTTGGGGGATACAACTTTATTATCACACTTGGCTCAAGTTGATGACGTACAAGGTGAATACCATATTTATCAACAGACTTTAGATATAATTCTTGATCTTCACAAAATACCACAAGAAGAATCTAAAAACTCAGGACATTTCTCATTAAGCTTTGATACTGAAAAGTTTATGAGCGAAATAGACTTTTCATTAAAATATTTTCTGGGAAGTTTTTTGGGGGTAAAAGACGAGAGCTTATTTAACTCATTAAGAGAAATGTTCTCTCCTGTTTGTGATAACTTATCAAAGCCTAAAAAAGTAATAACTCATAGAGATTTTCATTCGAGAAATATCATGGTGAAAAATTCTGAAATGATTTTAATCGATTTTCAAGATGCTAGATGGGGACTTCCTCAATATGACTTAGTGTCGATGCTTGAAGACTGTTATTATGAAATAGAAAGTGAAAATAAACTGAAGTTGATAGAATATTATTACAATAATCTTCCAAGTGAAATCCATCAACAAGGAAGCCTAGAACAATTTAAAACGCTGTACAATGATATGTTAATCCAAAGAGTGTTCAAAGCAGTTGGTAGTTTTAGTTATATTTATGATCTTAGGTCAGATAAAAGATATTTAAAGTATATTGCATTTGGAATGGAAAAAATTAAAAAGGTTCTCCTTGCAAATGATCAACACAAAGAATTAAGAAAGCTTTTATTCAAGCATTATTATGAAAATTAATAATGTAATCATTTTAGCAGCTGGTAAAGGCACGAGAATGGGGCCTATTGGAGAAGAGTGTCCAAAAGTGTTATGGCCATTACTTAACTTTCAACTTTTGGAGTGGCAGGTTCTATTTGCTAAAAGACTTTTACCACGGGCTAAGATTTTTATTAATTCATTTTACTATAATAAAGAGCTAGTAAACGCTTTTAGTGAAAGTGAAATTTTAAATTCAACCGAATTAGTTATTGAAGAAGAAAAATTAGATATTGGTGGCGGCATACATAATATTGCACAGAAGATAGGCTATAGCGGATATACATTGGTCTTAAATGCAGACCAGTTTATTATGTTTGATCAAAAATATCTTTCAGAACTAGAAAAGCAGTTTGATCCAAAAATGACAGGGTTATTAATAACCAAAAAGGTTGATATCGCTAAAGGATATAATACTTTTATATTCGAGGAAAATAAAATTAAAGAAATCGAAAAATACAAGCATGGTATGGAGGGAGAGGGAGAAACCTACACTGGTGTAAGTGTTATTTGTATGGATAATCTAGAGCGCCATCAAGGAGAATCAAACTTTTTTAGTAGTGTCGCAAATTATAAAAAAGACTTAGTGCTATTTAATAACTGTGATGAATTAGAGTATTGGGATTTTGGTACTTTGGAGAGATACATCGACGCAGTAAAAGAACTGAGTCAGAGTAAATCATTATTTCTTAATTGGATTGAGAATGAGTCAAAGGCTAAGATAGAAAAATTTCGCGATACCAATGGCTATAAATTTAGAAATTTTAAGATTAATTTAAATGAAAACAAAGTAAGCCTAGCTAGATAACTTTTTACTCTCATGATCCTCTATTGCGTCAACTGGACAGACTAAAAGGCACAGGCCGCAATGAGTACAATGATCAGAGTTTATAGCGTATGATGAGCTTATGTGCTTTACAGCATTTTCAGGACAAACTATTCGGCACAAATCACAGTTAACACAATTGTTGTTAATTTTTAAGGAATCTAACATAATAAGATAATACCATTTTCAAAAGAGGAGTTAAATGAGCTTAAAAATTTCCCATAGAAGTCCCGTTGTGTGGAATTGTATTTTCTTTTGCTTGAGTTCTTTTCTTTTTTTATACTTACAAAAGGTAAGTACAAATTTTAGTAGTATTCTTAATAGTGCATTATTAAAGACATTTGTAAGCTCGAATCTTGTTTATATTGCTTTGTTGATATGCTCAACATTGTCTTTTTATAAGCTAAAAAAAGTCTCTAAATTATTATTTATTTTGCTAACTGCCTTTACGTTAGTCTTGTCTGTTTTTTTCTTGTGGGAAAGCTTTTCTAAAGTTGTTTTGGTATTACTTTTTTTATACCTGATAAGCTCAGTTTACCTTTATCAATTTCTTGAAATAGAACTTAATGAGTCATTTTATAATGCTTTGTATTCAAAAAATGACTTAAAACAAGAAAATGCAGTAAAGCTTAGAGTGAGTTTAAAGCAAAAAGACAAGACAGTGGCGGGGGAATTAACAAATTGGAGTTCAGAGGGCTTCTTTACTAGGTTGGTCGAAGAAAGTGCTATTAAAACAGGACAAGTTAGTGGTGAAGTCGAATATGCAAATAAAAAGTTTTATTTTGAAGGAAGAATCGTGGCCAAATTGCATAAAAATGGTTTTGGTGTGAAAATAAAACATATAAAATATGAAGACGCGTTTAATTGGGATTCTTTGATCCAGATTTTGAACGATAAAGGTTATATTCCAAGGATGATTATATGAAATACCTGATACTTTTGTTACTTTTGATTGGTTGTTCAAAGGACTTTTCAAAGCCTGATGAAATGGTGACTCATTATTTTTCAGAGATCACTTCAAAAAAGGTTTCTAGAGATTTCTTTTCAAAATATACGACAGGTAGTCTTGAGGAAAGTATTCTTGGAATGTCGGATGACGAGTTCGAGCTATTCACAACAAGTAATTTAGCTCAAAGGGTTTCAATAAATATTACTAATGAAAACTGTCTTGGAAATATCTGTAACTTAACGGTTATTTTAAAGTACAGCACTACAAACCAAGATAATGAGCGAGTAGATAGTGAGATCAAAAAAATAGTAGAACTTGAGAGAGTTGAAGAATATTGGAAGGTGTCAAAGATGTCTAATATTAGAACCTTTCATGAGGGGAAGTCTCCTATACATGTTGAAAGCAAATAACTTGGCTAATAAGCCATAATGTTGTAGCTGTTATCCATGGAAACAGTTTTTACTAAATACGGCACTAAAAACCTTAAGAATAAACCTAAGTATCTTAAGGCAAAAATTCCTAAAGGGAGTAATTATAACTCCATCAAGAAATCCTTGAGAGAAAAAAATCTCTATACAGTATGTGAAGAAGCCAAATGCCCAAATCTTGGGGAGTGTTGGGATCAGAAAACAGCCACAATGATGATTTTAGGAGACACCTGCACAAGAGCTTGTAAGTTTTGTCATGTGAAGACTGGAAATCCTAAAGGTTTATTAGATAAAGATGAGCCTCGAAAAGCTTCAGAAATGGTGAGGCTGATGTCGCTTAAGTATCTGGTTGTAACTAGTGTAGATCGTGATGATCTAGAAGATTTTGGAGCAGGTCATTTTGCAGCAGTTGTTAATCAAATTGGATCAGACCATCCGGATGTGAAAGTTGAGGTATTGATACCTGATTTTAATGGTGACACAGAGGCGATGGCAACCTTAGCAAACTCAAATCCTTTTGTTATTGCGCAGAACTTAGAAACAGTTAAACGGCTCACCCATCCAGTTAGAGACCGCCGTGCAGGCTATGAAAAAACTTTAGATGCCTTAAAGTATTATCATGATTTCTATCCTCAAATAGTCACTAAGAGCTCGTTAATGGTTGGCCTTGGGGAAACGAAAGAAGAACTTGTTGAGGCAATGCAAGACTTGAAGAATGCGGGAGTTTCAATCATAACTTTTGGCCAGTATCTAAGACCTACACTTGCACATCTAGAAGTGCAAAGATATTACGAATTATCAGAATTCGATCATCTTAAAAAAATTGCCTATGATATTGGGTTTGAATATGTTGCCTCAGGGCCAATGGTGAGAAGTTCATATAAGGCTGCAGATTATCTGAATTTTATTGAGAATAAAAAATGAGTGTTTCGCTTAAAACACCATCCGGATCTAATGTTACAGAGTTGGATAATACAATTATTATTACTAAATGGTTATGGGATTATGAGAGTTTCTTAGAGTACCAAACCTATTATCAACAAGTCGTTAGAGAAAGTGAAAAGCTTAAAATATTTTTAATCTGCAACCACCCTCATTGTTTCACCTTAGGACGAGGAAATGAGAGAGGAAACTCAGATTTAATAGATTTTCCTGATGAAAGTTTGAGCAACTTGGATTTACCTTCGTATAAAATTCACAGGGGAGGAGGAATTACTTTTCATCATCCAGGTCAGTGGATTTTCTATCCGATTATGAAAATATCCCCCAATTACACTTTAGAGGATCATATGTGCTGGCAGCTCAAATTGATTTCAAATACTCTGAGAGAGAATTTTAATTTGGATTATGTAGTGGCAACCAAGAAAACCATGGGGGTTTGGTATCAGAAGAAAAAAGTGGCTTCTATTGGTGTCGGAGTAAAGCGTTTTGTAACGGAGCATGGAATTGCTACTAATATTTTGTTTGATGATAGGATGAAGCAGGCCCTTTCTCAAATTAACCCTTGTGGTTTAAACTCGTCTGTATACACTAGTCTTAGTGAAATAATTTCAAAGCAAGTCAGTATTGATAGTTTTGATTCAGTTATACGTGGTAGATTAAAATAAAAATTTAGTCCCCTAAGGAGATAATAGTATGTGTGGTCTGGTGTATGTCGGAGATCCGTCTATAGAAGAAGAAAAAATTATAAAAGCATATAAGCGACTTGAACATCGCGGTCCAGATGATCAACAGTTTTTAAAAAATAAAAATGGTTATTTTGCATTTACTCGATTGTCTATAATGGACCTTACTCCAAGCGGAGATCAACCATTTCAAAATGATAATTTAACGACTCTTTGTAATGGGGAAATCTATAATTTTAGACAATTAAAAGAAAAGTATGAATACACTTATGTTTCTGAAAGTGATTGCGAAGTTCTATTGCCGATTTTTAGAAAAGAAAGAGAGAAAATTGTAGATATCATTGATGGTGAGTATGCCTTTGTAATCTATAATCAAGACGACAACTCTATCTTTGCGGCTAGAGACCCAATGGGTATTAGACCTCTTTTTTATGGTTATACAGTAAATAAAAAAATATGTTTTGCCTCTGAGGCGAAAGCTTTAATGCATATATGTCATGATATTAAACCATTTCCTCCGGGGTACTACTTTGATAAGGGAGAGTTTGTTTGCTTTAAAGATCTCTCAAAGGTTGAAAAGTATTCAAATGATGACTTTGATACAGTTGTTCAAAACATTAATAAGTACTTAACGGAAGGTATTATTAAAAGACTAGACTCTGATGCTCCTTTGGGATTTTTACTTAGTGGGGGATTAGATTCATCGCTTGTTTGTGCTGTAGCACAAAAGCATCTTAAAAAACCAATTAAGACTTTTTCTATAGGAATGAGTGGTGATGCAATTGATCTTAAATACGCTAAAGAAGTAGCAGATTATATAAAGTCAGATCACCAAGAGATAATTATTACCCAAGAAGAAGCTTTAAAGTCTTTGGAAGACGTTATTTATCATCTTGAAACTTATGATATCACCACGATTAGAGCTTCTGTGGGTATGTTTTTAATCTGTAAGGCCATTAGAGAAAAAACAGAAGTTCGAGCACTTCTAACAGGTGAAGTTAGTGATGAAATTTTTGGTTATAAATATACAGATTTTGCACCATCTCCAGAGGAGTTCCAAAAGGAAGCAGCCAAAAGAGTTAAAGAGCTATATATGTATGATGTACTCAGAGCGGATCGCTGTATTGCAGCTCATTCATTAGAAGCTCGTGTTCCATTCAGTGATACAGCTTTTGTTGAGTACGTGATGGGTATCGATCCTAAAATGAAAATGAACAGCTATGGCCATGGAAAATACCTTTTAAGAAAAGCATTTGAAGATGATTGTTTACCAAACAGTATTTTATATCGTGAAAAAGCCGCTTTTAGCGATGCTGTAGGGCACTCTCTTGTGGATGGTATTAAAGCATATGCAGAAGAAAAATATACAGAGCAAGATGTAAAAGATGCAGCTAAAAAATATAATTTCAAAGCTCCTTTCACTAAGGAATCTCTTCTATATCGAGAAATTTTTGAGAAATTTTATCCAGGCTATGCTTCATGGGTTGTTGATTATTGGATGCCTAACAAGGAATGGGAAAATTGTGACGTATCTGACCCATCAGCAAGAGTTCTCCCAAATTATGGAAAGTCTGGGGAGTAAGTTTTATTAAAGTTAAAATTGGAATTTTATTATTTCTATTATCATGGATAAGCTTGGCAGATAGAACGGAAACAAAATATGTCAGAGGGAAGATTGTTGATTTAAAAAGTTCCTGTACGCCTCTACCAACCTGTCGAACAATATCTATTAAACTCGTTTCCACAGAGAAGGTTCTAAAGTTTCAGGTTTCTTCGCATACAAAATTGATTGGATTAGACTGGCAAAATTTGAAAAAGGGACTAGAAGTTATTATAGGTCATGGAACTGGTAATTATTATAAACAAAACAAATTAATTGAGCATTATATCTTAGATGAGATCAAACTGCCCCTATAGGGGCATGTCATCAGCTTGTTCGGTCACAAGTTCTAGTTTTTTCCATATCTCTAATCTTAAATGTTGATCAGCACAAAAATTGTATTCATCTCTAATTTCTTTCATCCATAAATAAACAATTCCATCATGTTTTTTAAGGTAGGGATTAGTTCTGTGAAAAATAATATATTCTTCAATCCAATTATATAGATCGTCTATGAGAAGTTTTAATTCTGGATCTTGTGAAGTGAAATACTTATTCCAATCTTTTAATAATTGGTCTTTTATTTCAATATATGTAGAAATGTCTTCGCATAGATCATCAATAAATGGATCAACTAATAACCTTATACTTTTGACATCGTTTCTGTGTAAGTTCATAGATATATTTTTTCACGGAAATGCTTTTGCTTCTTAATAAATTAATTTTATCTTAAATTAAACGATTGTGTTTATCGCTATATATTTGAAATAATTAGTCTTTTAGAGGACTAAAAAATACACAGTTTTGTTTAATGTCTTTTTAATTATTTAGAAAATTCTTAAAAAAGTGATGATTTCAGTTGGCATAAAAAAGCCCAGTCAAAAACTGGGCCATAATAAAAGCTTCTAATTATTTGTTTTTACAAAGCCGCGTAATACTCTTTAAGCATTATAGCGTCGTCTTCTAGGTTTGGAGAGTTACTAATAACATAACCACTACAATTATTGTCTTTAAGCACTCTAACCATATCTTTCCAGTTAAACTTAGATTTCTCTAGATTTAAGTGTTTTAAGTCACCTTTAGAGTTTGAGCTAATACCAGAAACATGAATATGCATATTGCTTAGTGAATTAGCGCCAAGCTCTTCTTTTAACTGGCCCAAAACTTCATTCATTTCTTCGTATGTATTATATTTCCCTGTTCTTGCGTATAGATGAGAAAAGTCCATGCATGGCTTAACACTTCCGACACATTTTGTAAGAGAAATAAGTTCTTCTAAAGAACCAAATTGAGATGTTTTACCTGTAAGCTCTGGTCTTAATTCTATTTCAATATCAAGTCTAGAAAGTCTTTCTTCAATTACGTTCATTGACTTTTCAACTAGATCAAAAACATCATAAGGAGAATCTTTCATGTAGAAAGCAGCGTGAAAAGTCATTGATTCTGCACCACAAAGATCTGAGATTTTTGCTGTTTGAATGATTCTCTCTACAGAAGAGTCAATTTTGTCCTGCTCTCTTGCATTTAAATTAATATAGTAAGGACCATGTGAAGTTAGAGGAATTCCAAGTTCGTAAGAAGCTTTTCTTAAAGCAGAAGAAACTTCTTCCTTCATTCTCACACCATGAGCAAACTCAAGTTGCATACAGTCTAAGCCTAATTCATGAATTCTTTTGACACCCTCTACTGGATTGTTTTTCTTCACTGTGCTGTTAGGAACTCCGGCAGTTCCGAAAAGTAGTCCGTCTAGTGACATAAATGATCTCCCCAGTTTAAATTTTATGTTTCCATTGCTTAAAATTCTTTAAGCAGCTTGAACATCCGCCCCCGAGCTTTAGTTCTTTTACTTTTTCAATTGTTGCTTCTTTTCCTTGTAGGTGCTCGCGTATATCTTGTAGGCTTACACACATACATTCACAAATAAGCTCATCTCCTTGATCTATTTGAGCAGGTTCTAAAAGCTCTCTTGCCTCAGCCAATAGCTCTAATTCGTCTTGATTCAAGGCCCTCTCCATTTGGCAATATTTGTTTCAGCGCGATGACTTATATCTTGTATCCAAAAATTTGTCGAGAGATTTGACTATGGTTGTAAATTTAATACTGTCAACAATTCATTAAATGACCTAAAATATTTATCATGGTCAAAGTTAAAAAAATATTATTCATTGTGACTTGGTGCGTCTGGCCAAGTATATTTGTCGTTCCTTTTTTACCTGTTTCGGTTTCTTTGCTCGTTTTAGCTTTAATTGGCCTATTTCAATTAGCAATTTATTTTTACCTCGATAAGGTATTGTTGTGGTTCTTAGGTGCAAGAGAATCACGTTATATTTATATGGACGAGTTGTATCAGTATATTGAATATATAACATTTAAACATGGTATCCCAA
Source organism: uncultured Oligoflexia bacterium (assembly GCA_950061135.1). Taxonomy (GTDB): domain Bacteria; phylum Bdellovibrionota; class Bacteriovoracia; order Bacteriovoracales; family Bacteriovoracaceae; genus CATLVU01. The sequence continues at coordinate 30,736 of CATLVU010000008.1, read as the reverse complement.
GGCCCAAAGTCTATTTTTATCATGGTGAAATTAAAAAATTCTTCATAGTTAAAGAAAAAAAGTCATGGATTTTTGTTTGTGAAAAAGAGCTATATGAAGTTATTAAAAGAGGCGATTACAAAAGCTTCATCAATGAATTGGTCAAGTCCTACACTAAAGAAGAGTTTCAAGTACCACTAAAAGCTATAGGTGCTCTTACGTTTCTACAAATATTATCTTGGGAGACGGCAGAGAAACTATTTTTGTTAAAGAAAGATAGTAATGTCTTTTTATGTCTTATCGCTGCTGTAAATTTCTTGAGTTTGCCTATGGTATACTTTTATAAAATTTTGTTTGCCACGAAATTAGATTTAAACCTTCCTGAGGAAGTTTATTATAGAGTTAAAAAAGAAGATGATGCCTTTTCTTTTAAAAGCTATTTATTAGCACACTTATCTAAAAGTAATTCTATTGAAAGACAGTTCAAAAGGTTTTTATTGGATACGATTGAATTTCGTAAAGTGGAACAATGATGTTTAAGAAGTTTACTAGTGCAATAAAAGAATTAGAATATAATAATTTATATCCACTGTTTTTCACTCTTGTCTTTATTTGCATACTTATTCAATACTCATTTCATACATTAGATGCAATATTCTATGATCTTTGGGTCAGAACAGACTTAACAACTAAAGCCTCAGAAGAAGTAGTAGTTGTTACGATGGATGAAGAGAGTGATCAATTTCTTGGAGAATTATTTCCTTATACCTATGCAACTCACAATAGATTTTTAGAGAAAGTATTAAAAGAAAAACCATCTGCACTCGGGTATTTAGTACCTTTTCTCGATCCAGATTCAGTTAAAGATAGAAGGTTTATCAAGCGGTTTAAAGGGCTACTTGAAGAGTTTAAAGATGAAGGTGGTATCTTTAGAATTGGTACAAGCAAAGACTTATGGGGAGAACAAATTCCTCCTGATGAACTAAAATCATTAGGTTACTCATTAGCGCTAATCAATAAAGATGGTAATGCCTTTGCCAGAGATGGAGTTACTAGAAGAGTAATCTTAAATATATCAGGAGAAGACTCTTTTCATCTTTGGATGACCAAGGAAGTTTTAAAACAAAAGAATCGAGAGCAAACTAATAGTAAGGCCTATAAGGGATCTTATTATGATAGAGAATCAGATGCCACCTTTGCCTTATTTAAATATTCCAGTAACCCAATTGGAAGAAAAACTTTTAAGCATATTCCTTTTCATCGAGTAGTTGTTGGTAACTACCCTAAAGATTTTTTTCAGAATAAAATCATCCTGGTCGGCTCTCAGTATTTGTCTAACCCTGATGATTTTTCATTCACCCCATACACCAAGGAAAATATTCGCTCACCAAAGATAAATATACATGGGCAAATTATTGATGCTCTTGTTGAGCGAAATACTGTTATTGAAGTTAATGATTGGGTAACGGATATTATGGCCGTGTTTATTGCGTTCTTGTTATCCTTTATTATTTCTAAGGTTCAGCCGGCTAAGGGTTTAATTATAACAATTGCTTTAATGCTGAGTATGTTCCTGCTTGCCTATACTTCATTTAGTTTGTTTGGTGTGTGGTTTAAAATTTCTCATATAATTTTAAGTATATTTGTTGTTTATTATATTTGGGTACCATTCAGAGCAATCGGAGAGTATCAGACAAGATATGCATTCCAAGAAGAAACAAAAGCTTTAAAAAAAGTAGATCGTCTAAAGCAGAACTTTATATCATTAATGAGCCATGATCTAAAAACACCAGTGGCCAAGATTGCAGGAATTGCAGATATTTTAAAAGTTCAGTATCCGAATACTGAAAATCAAAATACATTGTTAACAAATATCATTGAGGCAACTAAAGAGTTAAATAATTTTATATCTTCAATATTGGACTTAACTAAAATTGAATCTCAAGAATTAGCTCTAAAAATTGAGAATAAAGACATTAATCCCATTTTGGAAAATATTGAAAAAGCATTTAAGTATGAGGCGACTGAAAAAGAAATGGAGATAGAGCTCGAACTGGGTCCTTTATATCCAATTCAAATAGACGTAACACTTATTAACAGAGTTTTCTCAAATATTGTTGGTAACTCAATAAAATATGCAGGTCAGGGCAAGAAAATTGAAATTAAAACATGGGATGATGAGCAATGGGTTTATGTTGAAGTTTCTGATAATGGTAAGGGAATAAAAGCCGAAGACCTTGAAAATATTTTTGAGAAGTTTTATCGGGTAAAAAATGATGAGAATCACCAAATAAAAGGTTCTGGGCTAGGTCTTTATTTGGTAAAATATTTTATTGAACTACACAAAGGTGAGATTTCGGTAGACTCTCGCTTCGGTGAAGGAACAAAATTTACTATAAAATTAAAAAATGAATAAGGATATGCCATGCATAAGGTTTTAGTTGTTGATGATGATAAGGTTTTACAAGAGTCAGTTAAGCAGGCACTAGAGTACCATCATTTTCAAGTGAGTGTTGCTGATAATGGGAAAGAGGCTGTAGCCGCGGTTTATCGTGATAAGTATGATCTCGTTGTTATGGATGTAAACATGCCAGAGATGGATGGGATGCAGGCCCTAACTGAGATTAAAAAACATGACTCATCTATTATCGTTATTATTTTGACTGCCTATTCAAATGTTACCGATGCGGTAAAGGCGGTAAAAGAAGGGGCATACAATTATCTCGAAAAGCCAATTAGTTCTGATAATTTAGTGGCCCTTATAAAACGTGCTCTAAAGGCGCGTTCGATGGTTGAAACGACAGCATTTTCTGCACCAACTTTATCTCTTGGAGATGATGGAAGTGACGATAAATTTGTTGGTGAATCCAATTCAATGCAAAAGGTTTTTAATGTTATTAGTAAACTTGCTCAGGTTAACACTCCAGTTTTAATCAGAGGTGAATCAGGGACAGGTAAAGAATTAGTAGCAAAGGCAATTCATTATAATGGCCCTAGAAAAGACAATAAGTTTGTTGCTGTAAACTGTGGGGCAATCACAGAAAATCTAATTGAATCGGAACTGTTTGGTCATGAAAAAGGAGCCTTTACAGGTGCTGATGCTAGAAAGATTGGAAAGTTTCAATACGCGGATGGTGGAACATTATTTTTAGATGAAATTGGAGATATATCCGCGCAAATGCAAGTAAAACTTTTAAGAGTATTGCAAGAGAAGAAGTTTACTCCAGTAGGCTCAAACAGAGAGGTTTCTGTTGATGTTAGAATAATCGCAGCTTCACATAAGCCTTTTGAAGATATGATTAAAACAGGAGAGTTTAGAGAAGATTTATTTTATCGTCTAAACGTACTTCCTGTATACCTGCCTCCTCTAAGAGAAAGATCCTCTGATGTACCTCACTTAGTTAATTATTATATTAATTATTTTAATAATATTCATGGGCTTGAAGTTAAGAAAATGAGCGATGAGGCAATGGATGCTTTATGTAAATATTCATGGCCTGGTAATATTAGAGAGCTAAGAAATACTATTGAGCATTGTTTTATTATGGAGTCTAGTGATGAGCTAACCTTGTCAGCTCTTCCTGCTAAAGTAAAAAATGAAGATGAGCAAGCAGCGACTCAAGAAAGAGAAGATGCTATTATTGACTATAAAGAAATTCAAAACTCCGTTCTTAAAGAAGCCGGTTCAAGTGTTCAAGGAGACTATCAGTTTACTTTTGCAACTCAAGAGAATGGGGAAGTAAAATTAGATTTTCAACAGGCAAAAGACCAGTTTGAAAATGAGTTTATTGTTCAAGCACTAAAGCTGAATAAAGGTAAAATTAATCAAACAGCTTTAAATGCAAATATTCCTAAGAAAACATTATTAAGAAAAATTGAAAAATATGAAATCAACCCTAAAGACTATTATTAATGAATCAAAAAAAGAAATAGCACTAAGTTTCTTTTTTGTTTTTCTCATTGTTTTAATCGATCAAGTAAGCAAGATATATGTCATGAATAACTTCTATCTAGGAGAGAGTTATAATGTGATTAAAGGCTTTTTTAATTTCACCTATGTACGAAACCCTGGGGTGGCATTTGGGTTTGGTGGGAATTTTGCTGATGAGGTAAGATATATCTTATTTAGAGGAATTCCGGTCTTGGCATGTGTTTGGTTGGTATATTTGTTGATAACTTCTTTAAAACAAAATAAATTATTAGCGACAGCTTATACATTAATTTTAGGAGGGGCGATTGGTAATCTAATTGATCGTTTTCGACTTGATTATGTTGTAGATTTTTTTGATTTTTATCATCGAACTTATCATTTTGCGACTTTTAACGTTGCTGATTCTGCAATATCAGTGGCGGCAGCATTAATCATTTTAGATTATTTTATACAACTTAAAAAAGGAAAGAACTCATCAGAGGTTTCCTCCCAGTCATAGAATTTTTTGGATTCGAAATTTATACATATCCATTGATGTTGGGAATCGCTCTTGCTGTGTCTATCGCTGAATTTTTAAGACTACAAAAACAATATAAAGTAAAAGCCTCTCTCTCATTTATTGTTTCATCAGTTTTAGGTACATGGTTGGGAGCAAAAATTCTTTATTTACTATCCGGCCCTTTAGCACTCACAGAAATATTAAACTTTTCATTTTTATTCGGTGGAGGATTTGTATTTTATGGAGGGTTAATAGGACTAATGCTGACTCAATTTATTTATTTGCAGTTAGCTAGAAAAGATAGAAGTTGGTTATTAGTTTCAATAAGTATTCTTGCGGTGATTAAGGGCCATATCATTGGAAGATTGGGCTGCTTTCTAACAGGTTGTTGCTTTGGCAGGGCCTGTGATTTGCCAGGAATATCACATCATCCTACACAGCTATATGAAATGGTATTATTGATAATTTTGTATTCATTTTTAAGATTTAAAACTTCAATTTTAAAAGTTTTACCTCTGTATTTGATTATTTATGGAGTTTTTAGGTTTTTGATAGAGTTCTTACGAGCAGATACCATTAGAGGAATATACTTTGGACTGTCGACATCACAATACATAAGTCTTTTATTAATACCTTTAGGTGTCATGCTATTGTGGAGGCATTGCAGTAATAAAGATAATTCGAAATCTTAGAAAACTTGTACTAAGATACCTCAAAAATTAAAGTGAGGATTCAATGACAACAAGCAAAAATAAACTAAGATTTGTAACCGCTGCCAGTTTGTTTGATGGCCATGATGTATCAATAAATATAATGAGACGACTTTTGCAATCAAAAGGAGTTGAGGTAATTCACCTAGGGCATAATCGTTCTGCAGCAGAAGTTGTAGAGGCGGCAATTTCTGAAGATGCTAACGCTATTGCTTTAAGTTCGTATCAAGGTGGACACACCGAATATTTTAAATACATCAAAGATTTACTCTCTGAAAAAAATGCAGATCATATTAAAATCTTTGGCGGAGGCGGTGGTGTTATTACTCCTCCAGAAATCAAGGAGCTAGAAGAATATGGAATCACTAAAATCTATCATCCTCAAGATGGGATGAAGCTAGGCCTTGAAGGCATTATTGATGATATGATTCAAAAATCAGATACTAGCACAATAGACTCTGTAGATTTTGGTTCTTTTTCTAATAAAAAATTAAGCATCAATGAACTTTCAAAAGTTATAACGTATATAGAAGATAAAAAAGAATATCCATTTACAGTGAATGAAAATTCTAGCACTCCCATCCTTGGTATTACCGGAACTGGTGGAGCAGGAAAGTCATCATTAATTGATGAGCTTCTATTAAGGTTTCATCGCTATTATAAAAATAAAAAAATTGCCTTAGTAAGTGTTGATCCGACAAAGAAGAAAACCCAAGGAGCTTTGCTTGGGGATAGGATTAGACTGGGCTCTGCTATTTATCAGAATATTTTTATAAGATCACTGGCAACAAGAGATTCAAATACAGAATTAAGTCCTCAGATTAGCAAAGTCGTTAAGTTTCTTGGCTCTCAAGATTTTGACTTGATCATCGTAGAGACTTCGGGGATCGGCCAGGCATCAGATGAAATAACTAAAATTGCAGATACATGTATGTATGTTATGACTTCAGAGTATGGGGCCCAAACTCAACTTGAAAAAATTGAAATGTTAGAGGTTGCAGACTTTATTGTTTTAAATAAATTTGAAAAACCACGAAGTGAAGATGCGCTAAGAGATATTAGAAAGCAGTATAGAAGAGATAGAAAATTATTTGCAAATCATCCAGGTAGTCCAACAGATGAAGAATTACCAGTTTATGGAACGATGGCATCTAAGTTTAACGACATTGGAGTTAATGGTTTATTTTTTGATCTTTGTAAAAAGTTTGACTTTGAATTTACTGAAACGCTTGAAGCTTTAGAGCGTGCAAAAATTTCTCCAAAAAGTACAGCAATTATCCCTGCAAGTCGTATCAACTACTTATCAGCAATTGCAGATACAGTTAGAGGTTATAATCAAGAAACAAAAACTAATGCTAAAAAGCTGGAAGAGTTTGATGCATTAGAAAAAGTATCTAAACTTATCAATAATAATGAAGTGATGAACAAGCTCGAAGAGTGTAAAAGTAAGATTGATAACAATATTTTTGATTCAATCGATGATTTCATTGAAGATCGAAAGCAGCTAGAGTCAGGAGAATTTAAGTTTTCAATAAGAAGTAAAGAGCTAAGAGTTGAGTCAAAATATAAATCGTTGTCAGGAATGAATATTTCAAGAGTAGGCTTTCCTCGCTATGATAACAAAGACCTGCTGTATACATATATCAGAAAAGAAAATCTTCCAGGTAAGTTTCCATATGTCGCTGGAATTTTTCCTTTTAAAAGAAAAGATGAAGAGCCTAAAAGAATGTTTGCTGGTGAAGGCGGTCCCAATAGAACCAATAAAAGATTTCACTACCTATCAGCGAATGATACAGCAAAAAGACTGTCAACAGCATTTGATTCTGTAACATTATACGGAGAAGATCCTGACCATCGTCCAGATATTTATGGAAAGGTGGGAGAGTCAGGTGTATCAATCGCAACTTTAAAGGATATGGAAGACCTTTTTGCTGGTTTTGATCTGACGGCACCAACGACATCAGTGTCGATGACAATCAATGGCCCGGCGCCAATTCTTTTAGCGATGTATATGAATGCGGCCATAAACCAAAAATTATCAGAGACTGAAAAACAAGATAAAGCAAAACGTATAGAGATTATGCAGCAAGTACGAGGTACTGTTCAGGCAGATATCTTAAAAGAAGATCAAGCACAGAATACATGTATTTTTTCTTTAGATTTTGCTTTGAAACTAATGGGTGATGTACAAGAGTTTTTTAGTCACAACAAAGTAAAAAATTATTATGCAGTATCAATTAGTGGTTACCATATAGCAGAAGCTGGAGCGAATCCAATAACTCAATTAGCTTTTACATTAGCAAACGGTTTTACATATATTGAGTATTATCTGAGTCGTGGTTTAAAAATTGATGAATTTGCAGAAAATCTTTCATTCTTTTTTAGTAATGGCCTTGACCCTGAGTATACAGTTATTGGAAGAGTTGCCAGAAAAATTTGGGCAGTAACCTTAAGAGATCGCTATGGTGCATCTGACAAGGCTCAGAAGCTTAAATATCATATTCAAACTTCAGGGCGTTCATTGCATGCTCAAGAAATTGACTTTAATGACATCAGAACAACATTACAGGCTTTCTTAGCATTGAGTGATAATTGTAATTCCTTGCATACTAATGCTTACGATGAGGCAATTACAACACCTACAGAAGAATCTGTTAGAAGAGCGATGGCAATACAGATGATTATTAATAGAGAATTCGGATTGAATAAAACGGATAATCCACTGCAAGGATCTTTTATTGTTGATGAGCTTGCAGATATTGTTGAAGAAGCAGTTTTACAAGAGCTTGAAAGTATCTCTGCCAAAGGAGGAGTTTTGGGAGCAATGGAAGGGATGTATCAGCGATCTAAAATCCAAGAAGAATCTTTGTATTACGAGTCCTTAAAAGACTCTGGTGAGTTGCCTATAATTGGAGTTAATACTTATATTGCAGATAATGTTGATGATCAATTAACACAATCAATTGATCTCACTCGTGCGAGCAAGGATGAAAAGGAAGATCAAATTACAAGACTCAGAAACTTTCAATCAAAAGGCGAAAATGAAGGCGCTATTCAACTTCAAAAACTAAGAGAAGTAGCTCTCGCCAATGGAAATATTTTTGAACAACTTTTAGAGACAGTTCAGTATTGCAGTTTAGGACAAATAACTTCTTTACTGTATGAAGTTGGTGGAAGATACAGAAGGAATATGTAGTGAAAAAATCTAATGTATATACAAAAACCGGGGACAAGGGAGATACGTCTTTAGTCGGAGGAACTCGAAAGTCTAAAGCTGATAAGCTAATAGATTTGTATGGCGAGGTTGACGAACTTAATTCATTTTTAGGAGTACTGAGAGCATCAATTGATTCAGATAAAACATATATTTTATTTTTACAAAAACTACAGCACTCTCTTTTTAACTTGGGCTCTTTGTTAGCATGCGAAACAGAAAAAAGGGCGCAATATAATTTACCGTCTATCCCGAAAACTTTAATTGATGAAATTGAAAATCAAATTGATCAATTAGAATCAGAGTTAACACCTTTAAAAGAATTTATTTTACCAGGGGGGTCTATAAGCGCCGCTAATTCTCATGTATGCCGCGTAGTTACTCGAAGAGTTGAACGAAAACTTGTTAGTCTCAATGAAGTTGATAGACCTGATAATGCTTTAGAGTTTTTAAATAGACTTTCAGATTATTTTTTTGTACTGGCAAGGTATTTGAACAAAGAGAATCAAGTTTCAGATATTACTTGGACGTCAAAGCTATAAACCAAGCATTCTCTCTGCGATAGAACCCTTTTTAGACCTTCGATTAAATAAATGAAAAACTACGGCTATTAACAAGCCTCCAAAAGTATAGTCTTGTAGATTATTTGTAAAAAACTCTATATTCATTTGGGCCTCTTTCCACAGATTAGGCTCAAGTACTTTAGAGGAAAAAACAATACCTAGGTAAACACAAAGCGTGAACGCAATATCAATTTGTAGGGCAATGGCTTCTTTTTTGCCATCATTGTTTTTACCTTTTTTATCAGTAAAACTGTCTTTGTATAATTTAGATTTTTTTACAAATTCCTTTTGCCTTCTTGTTGAAGTACCAGGCTTTCTTTGCTTTTTCATCTGTGATCTTTTTTCAGTCACACTTTCTAGTTCCAAGGTAAGGCTTCTAGATTTATCAGAATGTTTTCCTTTGTAAGTGATTTTATTTTTATCTTCAGATGTTATTTTTCCAATATCAACTGATATAAATGTTTGTCCAACTTGAATTCGATCTTCTAAATATAATCTTTGCTTGTTAATTTTCATCCCTCGCACAACAGTACCATTTTTAGAGTCGAGATCTTCAATGTAAAGTTCTTCATTTTTGATATAAATTTTAGAGTGTAATGAACTTAAAAGATCATCATTGACCTTAACAACAGCCCGGTCACCTCTTCCTATTGTGACGAACTCACCTTCTCTGAGCTTAAACTTTTTAAAACTATTATTTGGAGTTCTAACAGAAAAATAAATTAGCACGGCTTGCTCCTAAACTGAGAAGAGTTATCAAATCTGCATAGTTTTTTTATTGTTTGCAGATAAGTATGGATGTGAGTAGGAAATTGAAATTCAGGTAATATATATAGACCCCATAAATGGGATGCGATTAAAATATCGTTAAGAGTAAGTTTTTCACTTTTGTAAAAGGGGCTGAGCTCTGTCTCTAATTGTTTAAGTTGAACATTTAGCTTTGATTCGAAGTTACTTCTATTGTTTATTAGTTCTTCGAGGGGGCCTCTTTTAACTTCTTTCTTTTGACGAAAATATTCTCGATCTTCGGGTGAAAACTCAGGAGTCCAAACCCAATATGGCATAACTAAGGAATGAATATTTTGTCCCAGCTCAGACAAGAGCATATCAACATTATGGTTTTGCTTCAATCGTTGCTCTTGGTCAAGAAACTTAATGATATCAAGGCTTTCGTTAATTATATTTGCGTCCTCAGTCTTAAGAATGGGGAGCATTTTTTTACCGGCGATACTTCTTGGAGTTTCCTCATCGCTATAAGGGATAACTGTCGATTTAAACGGAATATCTAAATATCCACAAGCTAGACGGACCCTAACGCAAAATGGGCAATGTATGTAATGAAAAAGCTCAACCATTACATTATTGTAGCTAAATCTAAGGAATTATTGCAATTATATTTTTCATGTTATAATTAGAGAAATAAATGAGGATCAGATTATGAGCAATATAGTAGAGATAACAGAAAAAGCCCAAGGGCAGATTTTGAAAATAACCGAAAATGAGCAGAACTTAGAAAGCAAGGGCTTGAGACTAGCTGTCGTTGGCGGTGGATGTTCAGGGCTTCAATATAAAATTGAGTTTAGCGACATTAAGGACAAAGATAATATTCAAAAAGTTGATGATATTTCAGTTGTGATCGATCCAAAATCTTCAATCTATCTTAAAGGTGTTACATTAGACTTTGAAGATGGTCTAAATGGTAAAGGTTTTGTTTTTAAAAACCCAAATGCGACTAATACTTGTGGTTGTGGTGAATCTTTTTCTATTTAATATATGATGATTGATAGTATTCCCTATGCTGATATTCGCTATAATGGTGGCTTTATTGATTACCCTAATTGCGTATATAAAGTTTCAGGAGAGGATGCGAGTGATTTTTTACAGCGTCAGACAACAAATAATATTCAAAAACTAGAAAATGGTAAGTTTCAATATAATTCTTTAGTAGACCATACTGGTAAACTTTCTAGTTATTTTCTTTTGGCCCAAATTAATGATGCATCCTATATGATTTTCTTACTTCACGATCAAAAAGAAGTTTTTACCGAACGATTTAATCGATTTTTGGTTTCAGAAGATGTTGAGCTTAAGGAGCAAGAAGGGCAAGAATATTTTTTATCGTTAAAATCAGAAAATGAGATATTCTCAGGGGAGTTAAATCATTTACCTGTGTACTTAACAGATACTAGACCATCAGAGCAAAAAAAAATGGAGCTTTCCGAGTTTCAAAACTTTTGCAATGTCTATGCTATTGCTTTTAATAACGTAAATCTTGGTGATTTAGTCAATAATACCCTACTCGAAGGTTTATGTATTGATTATCAAAAAGGATGTTATCCGGGGCAAGAGACTGTCGCTAAAATTAAAACCAGACGAGGAGCAGCTTTTGCTCCAATGTATCTTTGTGCTCAGGAGGAATTAAAAGAAGAAGAAATATCTAAGATTGGAAAACTACAATCAACAATTCGACTTGGCCCTGAAATTATATATTTGGTTTTGGCCAAGCGTGAATATCAAGTTTCAGGAAAAAAACTAGAATTAGAAAATAAAACGGTTTTTCTGAAATCATCACCACTTTTTAAAGCAGACAAATTAAGTCTTGCAGAGGCTTTTTATGATCAGGCGATGAACTACTTTCATGAAGGAAAAGTTGATCATTCGAAAGAGTTTTTTGAAAAAGCCATTGAGATAAACCCTCTTTATGAAGACGCCTATGAAATGTTAGGAGTCGTCTTAGGAAGAGAAGAGCGTTATCAAGAAGCAATTGATAAATTCGAGAAACTGAAGGAAGTGAATCCTGAAGCCATGATGGCCTATACTAATTTATCTCTTTATCATATGAAATTAGGAAATATTGAAACAGCAGAAAACTATAAATCACAAGGCACAGTTTTAAGCTTTAAACTACATGGTAAAGAAGCAACAGCTAAAAGAGAAAAAGAAAAACAAGAGCTTGCAGAAAAAGCAGAGCTTGATAGAAGAGAGAAGATGTTTTTTGAAGTTCTCGAACTCGATGAAAATGATTGTATGGCACTTAATGGCTTAGGTGAAATTTTTTATAAAAAAGAAAACTTTGAAAAGGCAGCTGAATACTTTTCAAAAGCAATCGAGCACAATTCAAATTACTCCGTGGCATACTTAGGCCTTGCTGAAACCCAAATGAAGCTTAAGCTCGAAAGGTCAATAATAATTGAGACTTTAGAACAGGGGATTTCTGTTTCCTCAAAGCAAGGAGAATTGATGCCCGCTAATAAAATGCAGTCTTTGCTTAATGGTTTAAATTAATTTTTTAAGTTCTTTTCAACAGCATTAGCAGCTTTAATCAAGCCACTCCTTATTTGTTTTGCAAAAGGACGCATGATAAAGGGATAGCTTACTCTTGTTTGGTATTGAACAAGAAGTTCGTTATTGGGTTGGATTGTTAGTTTGAAATTATTAGAGGTACTATTCATTATTGGTGCACTTGGTAGTCCTGTAGCCTTTGAAAGTTCTTTGGCCATATTAAATGAAACTTGGGTTGTGCTGACTTCAATTTGGTTTTCGTTTTCTGTAATTACCACTTCACTAAAAAACTTAGCATTTTTAACATCAACAATATGGGTCCAAGTAAAATAATGATTTTTTGAATAATTATACTCAAGAATCTTGCTCTCTTTCACGCTTGGCATGTAGTAAAGGCAGTTTTGTGAACAAGTATTTTCAATGTCTAAAAATATTTCTAGTGTCTGAGATGGTGTCAAACCTATTAGCTCAAAGTTCTTTTTGTAAACTTGGGAAGCGGCAGTTGCCGTAGTTGAAATAAGCCCTATTGTCACAGTAATAATAAAGTTTTTCATGTAAGCCTTTAAATTTTTTGTAGATATTAATGTTTAGAGTTTATTATGTGAAATGAAAATTATTACGATTAAAAAATTACATACTAAGATATAATAAGTGTTATCAATTTTTTGGAGAATTTTATGTTTAAATCGATATTAAAAGTTTTATTTGTACTGTTTATTTCTACATCAAGTTTTGCGACTGAGGAGAGGAAAAATAGAATAGCAATATTCGATATTGGTTATTCCACTGCTATTGGTGGCTACCTTGCAGTAGGCTACGGTAGAGAAGTTATGGGAAATAGTCTTATATCTGGGTATTGGAAATCGTGGTATCTTCAAGACGAAAAAGCATATGGAGTTAATTATAAGTATTTTTTAGATCAAGAGAGTACAAGTAAAACATCTTGGTTTTTTAGTGGGAATTTACAATCTGGCGGGCTAAGAAGAGGGGATTTTAAGAATATGACTATTTTGTCTGCTTTTGGTGGGTATCAGTGGACTACAGATGAAGTTCCCTTGGGAGTTTCACTTGAATCTGGGGCAAATTACAGCGATTTGGAAGGAGTGAGTTTAAATCTTATAAAAGTAAATTTTATGTATTTATTTTAGACTAGAAACTAAAAAACCTTTTAAAATATTCACTTTCGCTCATACTTTAAAAGGTTTTTTAAATGGCTGGAACGGTGGGACTCGCCTACTATCGTTCGACTCCTGTCTCACTTGCGTAGGCTCACCTCGAAATCCTTTCCTTCGCATCACGCTCAGTCAGCATGCTTTTGCATGCCGGATTTCTCCCTTCTCGTCCCACACTAAGTCTCAGAAACTAAAAAACCTTTTAAAATATTCGCTATCGCTCATACTCTAAAAGGTTTTTTAAATGGCTGGAACGGTGGGACTCGAACCCACGACCAATAGATTAACAGTCTACTGCGCTAACCAACTGCGCCACGTTCCAGTAAATCGTAATGTTATTTATAACATAAATTGCCTGACTGTCTAGTAGAATTTTGAGTCATTTCGGCAAGTTAAATTGGTAAAAAACAGATAAAAAAACTCAAGTTTCAGCCCTTATGTGCCGACTAGAGATAAAAGAGGTTATAGCTAGTGGGAAAAAAGAAAGCTTTAAGTATTTTCAAACTTTTAGGCATATTGGAGCCTAAATTTTTAGAAAAATTGAGTCATGAGAGGTTCAAAAAAATTGAACTCGAGGATGATATATTACTTGAACTAACAGGCACTGACCCTGTTCCAGTAAGTCAGCATGTAAAGGTTAAAAAAGAAGAGGATTTTCCAAAAGAGTCTTTTGCTAAAATAATACCCTTGAGGGAAGAACAGGAAGATGTTTCAGAGTCGTCAAAAGTAGAGGACTTCTTAGAGATAGAGGAAGGTGATGTTCTTAGTTCAGCAGGAATTTTTTCAGCGGAAAAGCTTCAAAAGGCTAAAGAAGAGCAGGCCAAACTAGAAAATCAAAATAAGAAGTCCACTGCAGTATTTATTTTAGATGAAAGAGAGAAAATAAAAAAATCAAAATCAAAGCTTTCAGAGCTAGATGCAATTCGTGCTTATCAGCTTTCTTTAAATGTCGACTTTCACGAAGATCCAGAGGAGGAAGAGGAAGAATTATTTTTCAGTGACTCTAAAGGGATTTTAATTAATAAGAAGCAATTTTAATTAAGGCAAATAGCGCGAACTTCAGAATCCTTTGCAATCGTTAATTCATTTGTTTTTTCAATATATAAAACATCATTCTTAACTTCAGCAAACGCCATAAAAGAATAAAATTGAAAATTTGAGTTATTTATATGAATCAAATATCGTTTCATGTTTTCATTCTTATCAGTTGGAACAAAAGAACCAGAGAAAAGGTTTTTAATAGGCTTGATATTTTTTAGCAGACAACGATAGTGAGGTCCTCCATCAAAAGGGTCAACTTCGCTTGTATACTCAAAACCTATTGATTCAAGCATTTTTTTCACAGGTAGGGTATCAGTTCCAACTTTGCCAATGGCATTTCTTGCTTCAAGTGGAAGCAGAGTCATATAGATATTTTCCGAAGGAAATAAGCTTAAAATAAATTCTTTGTTATTTCTGCTCAGAATATCGGCTTCATAATAGTCCATATTCAAAAACCTTCGACCAATGGCCTCCCATAAAGGGGCCCTTCCTTTGTTATCAAAAGGAGGCATTAATTCAGAGTGAACTTCGGGCTTAAAACGATTTGGATAAAGCCCCATATATAAAAAACGAACAAAAGATAATTGCTTTCCAAGCTTTGTACCAGTGTTTCTATATTCTGGGTCAACTACAAGTCCCCCAATTTCTGTTGGACCATTTGTGTCTAATCCAAGTTTCAGTTTTCCATGTACAAAACCAGTATTGATGGTGGAAGAATACTTGTTTTCATGAGTAACACTAAGATAGAAATGGGGTTCTTCTTCAGTTCCATGCTGAGCATGGATCATTGAAACACCGATAACTTTATTTTTGGTTAAGTCTTCGGCCACAAAGATATAGTAATTATTAGCTAAGACAGGATCTGGTTTTTCAAAAGACTTTAAAGATTGAGAGATTTTTTTCTCGATGATCTTCTTATCACGTGGAAGATTGATGAAATAAACCTTTTGGCTTAGTTCATACAAATCTTCGAGATCGCTTTTAACTACGTTTCTTAAAATTATCATAAATTATCCTAGAGGATTGGTCAGTTTTCCTCAGCTTGATTTATAAAAATACTGGTTCATAATGTCTATATGAAAAAAGAGAGCATGTCACCTCTTGCAGAGGAGTTCAAAGATTTAGTTAAGCAAAAAAAGTGGGGCGATGCAGAAGCTTTATTAGAATCCCATGATGTATTTCCTGAGCTGATTCAGAACTACAATCTAGCACTTGTTAAAACGAAATTAGAAAAGTTTGCTGAAGCTCGATTTACTTTGGAAGTAGCAAGAAAACAAGGTTTCATAAACAAAGAATCGAATCAATTATTAGATAGTATAACAAACAGTTTGGGCATAACACGCATAAGCAGTGAGTATAGTTTGAAAGATAATCTAGTTTTAAACTTAAAGCCTTATTACGATAGTGCTTTGGTCTTGATACCTGTCATTTTAAGCTTTTTAGTTGTCTTGGGTTTGATAAAGAAAGTTAAGTCTATTCTTTTTATCGCTGTTTTTTTATTCTGTTTTAGTATTGGTAGCATCTATGAACTGAGCAAGGGGCAAATGGGAATTGCAATGGAATCAATTCCTGTTCGAGAAGGCCCATCGAAGATGTTTGAACAAACTCAAGAAGTACCAGCTGGAATGAAGGTAATTTATCATAAGTCTGAAATCGAAAACTGGTATCAGATTGAATACCCTGAATATTTAAAAGGTTGGTTTCAGCCTAAAAGTGTTAAACATTTATGAGCGAAGAAAAAAAAGTATTAGAGCAATATAAAGAAGGTCCAGAGGCTTTTAAAACTTCTCGTACAGAGATCGCAACCTTAAAATATTATTGGCAAATAAGTCCGTTATCTGGACTGAAATCGAAAAATATTCCTCGTTTTTTACGAAAGATTGAAGTTTTTAAAAACTTTAATGATTCAGAGTTAAAAACTTTATCAAGGTTTATGCATGAAAGAGTTTATAATGCTGGAGAACAGGTTTTTGAAGAAGGGGACTCAGGG
Source organism: uncultured Oligoflexia bacterium (assembly GCA_950061135.1). Lineage (GTDB taxonomy): Bacteria > Bdellovibrionota > Bacteriovoracia > Bacteriovoracales > Bacteriovoracaceae > CATLVU01. The sequence continues at coordinate 14,355 of CATLVU010000008.1, read as the reverse complement.
TTTGGTTTTTATTTGATTTACTCTGGTGGAATTGAATTATTTTCAAAAAATCCGGCCACAAATGAAAACGAGCTAATTACTTCATATGGTGAGTATGATTATTTTGGAGAGCTGGCCTTATTAGAAAGAAGAAACAGAAGAAATGCCTCTGCAATATGTTCAAGTTCATCAACATTACTCACTTTGTACACTCCAGACTTAGAGGAATTAATTGAGAAACATCCCATTGTCGGTGCGAGGTTTATCCAAGCGGTGGGTTTTGTTATATCCCAAAGATTTATAAAGCTTTCTGAAGATTTTAAATTACTTCATAATAAAGTTTGCAATGAGCAACCAAGCGAAGAAAATGAAAACTAACAAAGCTCAGTTAGTATTTTTTGTTTTATTGCTAATACTAATTCTAGGTAGTTTTTTTGTATTTCCAAGAATTGTAGTTCCTTTTGGGATTGCTTATGTTTTGTCTTTAATCTTGAAACCAGTTATACGACTTTTTTATACAGATAGCATTGAAAGAAAAATAGCGGGAGCTTTTGCAAGTATAATTGGAGTGGTCTTATTATTCTATCCATTCGTAGAGCTGACAAAAACGATCACTAAAGAGTCTCAAAGAATAGATTTTTATCTTCCAAGGCTTGAAGCTTATTTAAGAAATAAATATGCCCTGTTTACAGAATTTCTAATGAATAGATTTAACTATGAGCTCAGTTTCAATCCAGTAGATCAGTTAATTGAATTTGGGCAACAAAGTACCAAAGTCGTAGTTGCTTATTTACCCAAACTTTTGACCTCCACTTTAGAGTTAAGCTTATTAATTCCTTTATTTTTGTATTTTATACTTAAAGATGAAAGGTCTTTTAGAAAAAACTTTTTAAAGATAGTTCCTAATAGCTTTGTTGAGAGATTTTATTATCTGTATTACCAATTCAACACAAAATTTGGTGATTATATATTTGCAAAGTTTATTGAGGCTTCAATTGTTGGTTTTATCATTACAATCGGGCTTTTGATCATAGATTACCCATTTCCAATTTTATTGGGCCTAACAGCAGCAATTACAAATATTTTGCCTTATATCGGACCAATTGTAGGTTTTGTACCTGCTCTGGTAATTGGATTAGTTGATCAAAGCCTTACAGGGGTTTTCCCATCAATGATTTTTCTGTACGTAATTGCAAATATAATTGATTTAGCGTTTGTTTTCCCTATCTTGGTCTCAAAAATTGTTAATTTACACCCAGTAATTGTTGTTGCCAGTGTTTTAATAGGTTCTCAGTTTGCAGGAGTGGCCGGTATGATTATTTCAATTCCACTTGCTGCTTTTCTACAAATGCTTGTGCAAGAAATCTATTACGAGATTTATAAAAGAAGCTAATCATTGTCTTTGACGGCATTTTTAAAAGTAAGTAAAGTTAAAGAATGAAAATTTTATCAATAATTTTAATCTTTATTGTCGCGTTGAGTTGTGCTTCTGAAAAGCCAGAGGGTAAAACCAAAGCTGAGGTTTTATTCAAAGAGGCCAAAGAGTTAATGGAAGATGAGCGCTTTATTTTGGCAACAGACAAATTAAACCAGCTGAGAAACCAATATCCTTATAGTTATTATGCAACACCTGCAGAATTAATGTTAGCTGACATTCTCTATAAGCAAGAGAGTTATGGTGATGCCATGGCCGCTTATATTGTATTTCGTGATTTGCACCCAAAGCATGAGAAAATTCCATACGTAGTTTTTAAAATTGCAGAGTCTTACTATAATCAACTCCCTGATACGTTTGATAGAGACTTAGAAATGGGAGTAGAAGCAATTAAATATTATAATGAGCTTCTTTTGAAATATCCTGACTCAATTTATGTCAAAGATGCAAAATCAAAAATTGAGCGTTGTAAGGACATGATTCGAAAAAAAGAGAAATACATCGCAGATTTTTATTTTAAAACAGAATCGTTCAAGGCTGCGAAGTGGCGCTATTTAGATATTTTAGATAATTTCTCTGATCCTAAATTAAGGTCATATGCAACAAGAAAAGCAATTGAAACTTCCTATGAGCTAAAGCAATATGATTTTTGTTCTGAGTTTGCAGAAAAAAATAAAAGTGACCTCGTTGTACAAGAAGATCAAAAAGAGGCGCTAGCAATAGCAGGAAAATGTACAAGAAAAGTTAAAAGGACAAAAGCATGAATTCATTTGAAATAGAAAGACTTTTAAATGATGGGCGCAAACTTTTTAATAATAATCTTTACAATAAAGCACTTGAAGTTTTCGAAGAAGTTTCAGAAAAAGATCATGAAAATGTAGATGCTTATTTTTTTCAAGGTAATATTTTTCATATTCAAGGAAAATTAGGTAAGGCGATTAAAGCTTTTAATAAGGTTTTAGAAATAGCTCCTGAGCATACAGATGCTTCTATTAGCTTATCAGTAATATTGAATGACATTGGTAAGTATGAGGAAGCGCAAAAGGTTTTCGAATCAGCTAATGAGAATATTAATTCAAAAAGAGCAGGGGTAAAAGACCCCCACATTGATAAAAAATTTGCAGCTAAACATTTTGAACTAGCAGAAATGTATGCATCTTATAATCGTTATGACGAATCAATATTTGAATACAATAAATCCATAGAGCTTGACCCAACAAAGCTCGAAGCTTTTGTTAAAATAGCTAAAATCTACTCGCGAAAAGGGTATACAGCGAAAGCTTTTGAGACCTTAGTAAAACTAAAAAACGATTATCCTGATTTCATTACCGGCCGTATTGCATTGGGTTTATTACATTATAGCAAGGGAAATACATTAGAGGCTCAATCAGAGTGGGAAGTGGCGCTTTCTAAAGACCCTGCTAATGAAGAGCTTAAGATGTACCTTAAGCTATCTAAATCAGCGACGGAAACGAATCTTTCTTATTAGTATATATTAATAATTTAATGAAATAAAAAAGGGGCTAAAATTTAGCCCCTTTTTTTATGCTTTAATTTGAAAAATTATTTTAAGCTTCTTTTCCTGGTGTAACTCCAATCGAGTCAGAAGACTTTTCAGGAGTTGTAGTTTCAGTAATTGTTGCCGCTGTAGGAGCGTTAACATTTGTTCTTTTCGTATCATCAGATGAGTATGCAACAATATAGCTCTTTAGCTCTTTATACATTTCATATTTAACCGAAAGTTTATTGTCCTGAAGAACAATTTGCTTAGCAATTCTTTTTGCATTATTGATAACAATTGGTGCTTTTAAATTCGCGCTCATTGCAGTGATATCAGAAGGAATTGTTAATATACTGTAGATTCTTGCTGAGCTCATTGTTTCTAATTCTATGCTGGCCATATCTGCAGGTAAAAGTTTTGCAACATAATCAGGTTTGAATATTTTAGGTTCAATCATTGGAAACGCAACAGAAGCATCTTCAATAGACTGAAGCCATAGAATTAATGTGCTATCGCCGGGATCTACAACAAAGAATTTATTAAGATTTTCAAAACCAAGTAATCCCTCTTTAAACGAGATAATATCTTCTTTATTTACGGTTAGTTCTCCAAAGCGAGTAGTATTGACTTTCACCATTATCCTCCGAGTAAAAAGGTAGTATTAATTTCCTACCCTTTATGATGGTATCAGTCAATTATAATGATATGCAACTAGGAATTTATTTCTTTAATAGATCGTCATTAAGCTTTGCTAAGTCGCTAGGCGTTGATTGCGCTGCTTCTGTATTTTGATCTTGGATGGCCTGATAGACTTCTTCACGATGAATTTTGGTCTCCTTAGGGGCCTTAATTCCAAGTCTTACCTGTTTACCTTTAATTTGAACGACAACGATTTTAATATTGTCATCAATTGCAATGCTTTCTCCAAGCTTCCTTGTTAGAACGAGCATGTCTAAACCTCTTAAACCCCAATTAATCCGTGAGTTTCCGGAAATTCCTAAATAGAAATCGAATGATCTTCTATAACTCCATCCTTGAAAAATCAAGTGGAAATTAAACATTTTCTTACTTTGTTGTAATTATTTCAGGGGAATTAGCGTATAAAATCTAACAAAGACTGATTCATTAACTGTGCGCTAGCTTTATAAGTTGCATTAAGTACGTTTTGCTGTCTCGCAAGATCACCAAAAAGTTCGGCGACATCTGCATCTTCAATTCGACTTTTGTACTCCGCGTTGGCAAGATTGTCTTTTTCGATGGAGTTTGTTGCGACATCGATCGAATTAATTACTGAGCCAATTTTAGTTCTTGTAACAATAAGCTGGTCAATACTGTCATCGATCTGAGGCAATAATGTTTGCACAATTTGTGGGTTATTAGTGACCAAGGCATTCTCTAGTGATTGGAGAGTATCAAAAATTGTTTTTCGGGACTCATTTAAATTACTTTGAACTTGAATCTCTTGGCCATTTTCAGTTTCTGATTGTCCCGCAGGGTCTCTTACTACATTACCTTCAGTGAACTCTTCAGTGCCTTGATCTATAGGAGTATCTTGCAAGGCTCTTAAGTCTAATTTTTGAGCATCAACAAACTTGGTATTTTCTTTTTCAAAAAATATTTCATCACCGCTAAAATTTGACGGAACAAAAAAGTCTTTAGAAACCTCTATCTTAGTTTGATTGGCGTCACCAAAATATTGGCCTTCTTGATTAAAAGGTCTTGTTAGTGATTTATGGCCTGAGAAAATATATTTATTTCCCATTCGTCTATTGCCTATTCCTAAAGCCTGTAATCTTAACTGAGAAACTTCCTTAGCAATACTTTTTCTAACACTAGGGTCATATAAGTTTGAAGATTGACCAATGGCAATTTCTTTTGCTTTGTTCATGATATTAGTTAATTCTTCAATAGCATTTTCAGTATAGGTCAACTGGGTTTTTGCAACACTTGCATTACGAAGATATTGCTTATTATCAATTGTTTGAGATCTAATAGATAAGATATCAATATTGCCAATAGGATCATCAGAGGGCTTTTGTACTCTCTTTAAGTTCGACCCTTTGATTTGTAAGTCTTCCAGCTTGGATTTTGTTTTACCAACAGAATACTTTATTGAGTTAATGGAGCTGTTTTCGGATACTCTAGTCATTTATCACCCCAGCATCCCAATGACAGAATCAAACATTTCGTCGGCAGTTCTGATAACTCTCGCTGAGGCATCATAGGCGTGTTGGTACTTAACCATATTAGCAGTTTCTTCATCAAGAGAAACACCAGATAGACGTTCTTTAATAGATTTTGCTTGTGCCAAAATACCACCAGATTGTTCAAAGTCGATCTTTACTTTCTTACGAGCAAGACCGATTTTACCAACAGATGATAAGTAGCTTTCTTCAAATGTACTAGAGCCTTCCCCTAAGACTTTTTCATGCTGTAGTTTTGAAATTGCAATCGATATTCTATTGTCACCAGGAGAGTTAGGCTCAAGTCCTGTTGCAATATTATTTAAGTCACCTTTGACCAAATCAGATAAATCTATTTGTGATGATGCACCCTCTTTTTTATTGAGGTCTTTGAAAAACTCAATACCATTAAGAGGTCCACTTACATCATTAAGAATGTAGTTACCATTTTGATCTTGAGGGATTTTTCTATTTGCAAATCCTCGTTCATGAATCGCATTTGTTGCTTTAGTTAGTCCATATGCAATTTCATCAAGGTTAGATCGTAAATCAAGAATATAGTTGTTACGTGATTCAATCAGCGCACCAATCTTACCGGATTTTAATTGAGAAGTGATAGGAGAGTTACTTTTTTTCTTAAAGAAAATTTCAGTTCTTCCTTCGCCTTCGTATAGGCCTTTGAGTTCTGCAGATGTTTTTCCAGCTTGTAATTCGTTTACACTACCGCCTGCAACTAACGATCCCGCCCCGACAATATTGACAACAAATTCGCCTTTATTGTCTTCGTAGGTATGAATTTTAAAAAACTCAGATAAAGTTCTGACTGCGCTATCGCGTTGATCTCTAAGGTCTCCTGTTTCGCCGCCCGAGTTTTCCAGTCGTACAATTTCTTTGTTCAGCTTAGATATATTTTTTGCAAGAGAATTAATATCCACAACTGTTGCTTCTATACTTCTATCTGCATGATCCTTAAGACCAGTAATTGTCTCATTGATTCGTTTAAAGTCCTTTACAACAAGACTTGCATTATCTCTAACCATTGAACGAACAACTTCGTTTTCGGGTTGATTTGATAGCTCTCTGAATGCATTAAAGAATCTATTTAAAACTTTGTTTAGCCCATCGGAATTAATCTCATTGAAAACTTCCTCGACCCTTGATAGTTGAAAGTCTTTTTCTTCATTATAGTGATGGCCTGTGAGCGCACCGTTGAGGTTTTTTTCAATAAGATCATCATGTACGCGACGAACACTTTGTATGCTTACTCCGCTTCCTAAAACGTTTTTTCCAACTTGAATTGGAGTTGTCGTGTGAGTAGTTGCAATCTGTCTTGAGAAGCCTTCAGTATTAACATTGGCAATATTATGCGACGTCGTAGAAAGTTGCTTCTTCGATGAACGCAGGGAAGATTGTCCTATGCTAAATAAATTAGGGCCTGGGATACATTACTCCTTATTTCACAAGACCATTGGCACCATAAGTGTCATAGTTTTTCTCGCCATTGAAACTACTTCGTAATTCCTTTAGAGAGAGAATTGCTTTATTTAAAAATATTTGGTTCTTCTTATTTTGCTCTTGAATTTTTTGAATAATACCAATCAGTAGAAGATTCATTTTTTCTAATCCAATCGCAATATCATTTTTTTCATACTTATTTAGAACTAATATAAAATCCTTTATTTTTTGAGGCTCTTGTTGCTCCCCCAATAAGTGACAAATGTTTTTAATTACATCTCTTCTTTGCTTATCAAGCTCATTAATATTAGAGAGAACAGAGTTCTTTTGCTGCATTAGTTCTTCAAGGTCATCAATTTCACTGGCAAGAAGCTTTATGTACTCATCGCACGTCAATTCATAAAGCGATGTATGTTGTTCACAAAACTCCTGCCAAATATCATAGAGCGCATTTAGCTCTAAGTTTATTTTTAATTCATTTCTTTGATCGATACTCATTTTTTCCCTTTAAAATTCTGTCGAGAGCATTTTGTCAGCAATTGCATCGTAGTCAGGCTCATAGGTTCCAGCTTTGATCTGGGCCTTTAATTGTGCAATTTTATCAGTGTTATCAACTGGAGCAGACATATCGACAGCTCTTTTGATTCTCGAGAAATCTTTAATCTTGTCTGAAATATTAACCTTGGCATCATTCTTAGTCGTTTGTTGTAACTCTTGAGAGCGAGCTTCAGTATTACGTTGTAAAGCTTGTGCATGTTTTAATTTCTGTAGTTGATCTTGCGCTGTTTTTGAATTTGGAAAAAAAGGTGAGCGTGTATCTATATTATTCATTTCCTTCTCCTGTTGTGGAAGAAATACTTTCTGGTCTAAAAGTATCATTGTTTAAGTACGCCTGTCCTCGATGGGCAGGATATATCTGGTCAAGGACAAGGTCCTTAACACCAAGACCGTGATCAGACTTTGCTATGATCTTGGCCCTTTCTAAATCTTGCATAGATTCATATATTTTTTGAGCAGAGCTTGATGGAGAGTTTTTGTCCACAGTCTTTCTCATTTCTGTTAGAAGGTGCTGTGCAAATTGAGTTTCCATGCCTTCAGCAACTTCAAGATATTCCTTGGGAACATGTTGTCTACGGGAAATAGGTTGAATATTTAATGGTTGAGAAATTCTAGTCATATCCTTCCTGAATATTTAATCTTTTCCTCATGAAAAGATCTATTGCTAGTATAGCATTAATCCTGAGCTAATATCTAGCATGAAATTATTTATGGGAAATTCTTGCCGTTAAATAAATTCTATTTCGGCGGTAAGCGCCCCATTACGCTTTAATGTCTGAAAAATACTAATCAAGTCCTCTGTAGAGGCACCAATGGCATTAAGTGCATTAACCAACTCATTTAGAGTGCTTTTCTTTTTCATCATTTTGAGCGCTCCGCTTGATCCTTCTGCTTGGTTATCATTAATACTTAACATTAATCCTTGGTGACTAATTGCAACCTCTTTTACTGTCACTTCTCCTCCAGCCACAATGGTTCCTGTTTTTTCATTGATGACAATCTTAGCAACTTGATCTTGGTTAACTCTATAATTCTCTACAATGGCAACGAGGTTAACAACGTTACGCTGGTAGTTTGGAGGTATAATTAGATCTATGGTTGTAGAGTCTGAAGCTGAAGCAAATTTCCCGCCCAGGTTTTCATTAATTGTTTTTACAACTCTGGCAGCTGTTGTGAAGTCTGGGTTGTTTAATGAAAGTCTAAGAGATTTCTTATTTGAAAAATCTCCATTTACTTCTTTCTCAACAGTTGCACCACTTGGTATTTGTCCTGATGTTGCAAATTTTTGTCCCTTGTCTAAACCTCCGATAGACAAAGGTCCAGAAGCAACAGCGTAGATATTACCGTCACCGCCTTTTAAAGGCGTTACAAGAAGAGTTCCTCCTGCCAAAGAAGAGGCATCTCCAATTGAAGAAATTGTAACATCTAGTTTTTGACCAATACGGCCAAAGGGAGGAAGTTTTGCCGTTACAATTACAGCAGCAACATTGGCAGAACTAACTTCACTGACAGGGTCTAGACCCAAAGTTTGAAACATTTTTTTCAAAGAGGTGTTTGTTATCTCTCCACCAGCATCGCCTGTACCTTTAAGGCCTATAACTAGTCCATAGCCAATTAGAGGATTTTCTCTAACCCCTTTGATGCTCACAATGTCTTTAATTCTATTAGCAGAAAAAACATTGAAAGAAGAAATTACAAATAAGCATAAGAAAAATTTTTTCATATTACCTCAGTACATTAATTTTAGGCTCTAGTAACTTTCGCGATACTACAGTGTCTTGTTTATTTATATCTTTTTGTGAAACAACGGTTTGTATTTCAACATAATGTTTATTGTCTTTAAATAAAACTTCTTTGCGGCCTTTCAAAACTAAGTAGTCTTGATTGATTCTTTCAACAACAGAAGTTGAGATTTTATCATAAACCTTCTCTGGGTCATTGGGAGTGGTCGTTGCAACATCTTCCTTTGTCTCTTCTTCGTCTTTCTTTTCACTCTTTTTAGAGCTTCTTTTTTTCGGTTCAGGAAAACGTCTTTTAAGTTCGTCTTGAATCTGATCCTTCAGTTCTTCCATTACATCGACAATCACGATGTCACCAACCTTTTTAAAATTATTCGTTACAAATAAAAAGCTTTCAGAATTTTCACCAGACCAAAGACTTCCTTGGCCAGAGTTATCCTTAAGATCGTTAACATTATAACGCTTTCTTACTGGCTGATAATTTCGCTGGTTTTGAGGCAAAAAATTTGGAGTAGACTGGGTGTTAGCTGTATTTGAAAGAGTGACTGGATTAGGGTTTGCAGGGTTTGCCCTTCGCGCTCTAACCATTGATGCTTGCCTTTGTAGTCTTAATTGTTGATTATACTGCGCTCTTTGTTCGTTATCGATTTGGCGATGTAAATTATTTACATAAGAAGCACATGAAGTAAGAGAGAAGAGTAGAACAACCAATTTCATTTTATAACCACCGAGTTTTCACCGTCTACAACGGCCCAAATATATTTATTACTTTTTGTATTTTGTATTTTGATTCTTTGTCCAAAACGTCCCTGACCTTTCGCAACGGCCTTACCTTCAAGGTGAATGCCATTTTTTAAGTATTTGAAGGCGATTTGCTGGCCTCTTTTAACTAATACTTTTGGTATAACACTTGATCTAGTTAGATAATCACCCTTTTGTAAATACCGTGAAAGTTTTAAGTGGTTTAAATGATCGAGACTTTTGATATAGTTCTGTGGTTTTGAGCTTGTAATGATTTTTTCTTCAAAAAGATCAGTACTAAGTTTAGTGAAGTTTAATCCGAGGTCTTTTTTGGCAAAGAAAACTTTGTGAGATCGTTCAAGCTCAGCTGATAGCCATATAGTTTGCTTTGTAGTTTTTACTTGAATGTTTTGATTTCCAAGTTCTGAGCACTTTGAACATTGAATCTCAATATTTTTGAGCTGATCTAGGCCTAGACTAGATTGAGAATGAATTGAAGAAATATTCTTGATGATTGTATCGTTTGTTAAGTTTAATTTTTCCTTAAAGAAATCTTTAGCATCAAAAACATTAAACACTGATGGTTTTATCTCTACGGATTTATTAAGAGTTTCATGTATGTAGTTTTGGAAATGTTTTGCAGAAATTTTACCACTCGTAGTTGAAATAATAGAGAGAAACTCGTTTGTGATTTCATCGCTACAATTATTATTTGTAAAAATACTTTGATCTTGAACTTTGTTGATTTTAATTAAAAAAGCAGGGATTTCTATTTGGCAACTCCATACTGAGTAAGAGGTGAATAGAAAATAAATAGCTAAAATCTTTTTCATAATTATCTTATATTGTTAACAGTTTGAAGCATTTGATCAGCAACACCCATCACTTTAGAGTTCATCTCATATGCTCTTTGAGCTTTAATTAAATTTGTCATCTCATTCATAACATTGACGTTAGAAGATTCTATCGTTCCTTGTTGAATAGTACCTGCATTGTCTGTTCCCGCAATTTGCTCGATAGCTTCACCACTAGCTTTAGTTTGTCTTGCAAGGTTTCCACCAAGTTCAGAAAGGCCTGCTGGATTTACAAAAGTGAAGACAGGAATTTGACCTAATTCCATAGGTTCCGTTTGTCCCACAATAAAGGCCTCAACTTTACCTTCTCCTGATATATTAAGTTTTGCAGTGTTCGGAGGAACTGTGATATTTGGAACGAGCGCGTGACCAGTTCTTGTTTTAACAACACCTTGAGCATCTACAGTAAAGGCGCCATCCCGTGTATACAATAATTCATTACCAGCTTGTACTCCAAAATAGCCATCTCCCATAATCATTAAATCATAAGGATTATTTGTTATTTTCGGACTTCCAATTTGTTGATTTCTTTTCGTCGCGGCTACTTTTGTTCCCGAGCCAACTTGGTGACCAACTGTGTATTCAGAGTTGGCAGAAGATCGAGCTCCTGCTTCTTTGACTGTCTCATAGAGCAAGTCTTCGAACTCTGTTCTTTGAGATTTATATCCATTAGTATTAGCATTTGCTAAGTTATTTGAAATAGCGTTAACTTGTTCTTCTTGAGCTGACATCCCTGTAGCGGCAGTATTAAGAGCTCTTATCATAATTTCTCCAATTAAAACTTGCTAATATCATTCATGGCCCTTCCCGCCATATTGTCATATGTGTTTATTGCTTTTTGTATATTATCAAAGTGGCGATGTGCTCTAATTAACTCAGACATTTCATGAATGGCATTAACATTAGAGCCTTCTAAAAAGCCTTGATTTACAGTCGTTGAAATTTTTTCTTTATAATTGTCTTGGTGATCATTTCGAAATAGGCCATCACCATGTTTTCTTAATGAATGAGGGTCTTTAAACTCAACGAGTTTAAGATTTCCAATATTCCCATTTTGATTAAATATTTCACCTTCTTTGGATACAGATATTTTAAATTTGGGATCGATCGCAATTATCCGAGACTGAGGATCACCATCTCCAGAGCTGAGGAGTTTATGGCCATTAGTTGTAACCATATGACCTTCTTTAGAAAGATTAAAATTCCCATTACGGGTATAGCGTACTCCTTGGGGTGTCAAAACTTCGAAAAAACCTTTTCCGTGTAATGCAAAATCGAATGGTCTACCTGTAGGATTAAGGTTTCCTTGTGAGAAGTCAGTGTATGATCCAGTTACCTTTACAAATGCATTTTCTGCACCATCAGTGTGGTAAAAATCATCAGGAGTCCATTCATTACGAGGTAGGTTTATATCATTGTTCTTGCCTGATAAAGCAGTTAAATGTTCTTTGAACGTAACATCATCTTTTTTAAAACCGGTAGTATTAGCATTTGCTATATTATTAGCAATAGTTTCAACTTTACGTTGTTGAGCGATTTGTCCGCTAAGTGGTACCCAGATATTTTTCAAAAGCCCTCCTGGCATAATTAATTCTCATTTCTAAGAATTACAAGTTTTAGTGTAGCAATTTTGAGGGGAAAGAAATATCAGGGGAAAATTTGACCGTTAGCTAACTAGTTTAAAAAAGGAAATATTTGTAAAATAAGCGCTAAAAAAATGACATCGTTTAGGGTAGAATTTTCCCGATTAAGGAGAAAATCGTGGCAAAAAGTAAAAAAGAAGAGAATTTTGAGGAAAACCTAGAGGAGCTTGAGCAAATTGTTCAAAAACTCGAAGAAGGAAAGCTTAATTTAGACGACAGTTTAAAAGAGTTCGAAAAGGGAATAAAGCTTTACAAAAATTGTAAAACTAAACTTCAGTCTGCAGAGAAAAAAATTTCCGTATTAACAGAATCGCTTAAAGAAGAAGAATATAAAGGATGAGATTTTTAGTTCTTCTTTTTCTAATTTCCTGTGGCTCTTTTGGCGAGAAAAAGAAAACAGAGACCATGACTGTTGATATCAGTGAAAATTATGACCAAAGTATCCAAATAGAAAAAAATGTTGAAACTTTAAAGACTATTCAAAATAAGGAAGAAAAGGGAGTTGTCATTTTTTTAACTCCTGTTGCTTATCACTCGATTAATTATCTCAAGGTTTTTGAAGAGCTGAAAAATGAAGGTATAAAAGTTGATAAGATCACAACCGCAGGTTTTACATCAGTTGTCGCTGCAACATATTTAAAATATCGAAATACGAAAGAAGCCTATTGGAAGTTATACAAACTTATTAAAAAACTAGAAGAATATCCTTTATATTCTGAATCATGGTTTGAAATAGTTGAAGATTATATAGGAGCACACTTTTCAGGACTCAAAAGCTCGATAGGGAAAATGTCCTTAGATATTCCAATATTAAAGCAAAATTTAATTGTTCTCAATAATGAGGAGTCTCTTCAAAAGTCTTTATTAAAGGCGGTAAAGTTGAATAAGAACAATTGGTTATCTACACCTAAAGATTATAGTTATTATTATGCCGAGTATGAGCAGAGTAATAAGGTTTTGTATATTAGTGCTTTTCCTAAAACACTGGCCTTCCTAAAAAGTGATGGTTTCATTTGGGGTGTCTATTCACAAATTGGCTCAATGGATTTACAGCGTCAAGATAGAACAGTTGTAGTAATTGAGAATAATGCTGAACTTGATAATGGAAGTTTAGTAATTAGAGGTTATTTAAATACCATAATCAAAAAGTCTGACTTGCTTTTAGATATTGAATCTAAAAGTAAAAATTCTAGAAACTGATTTTTTTTTGAGTATAATAAAACATTCAAAGATCAAAGGATACAATTGAAGTTATTAATACGTTTAGCTGGGGTTTGTTTAGGTTTTTCAATATTAGGAGCCCTTGGGGTACTTGCAATAGTTGTTATCATTAGCTTCGATTTGCCACAAATTAATTCGCTCTCTGATTATAACCCACCTATTCCCAGTCAGATTTATTCAAAGGATGGTGAACTTTTACTAGAGATAGGTAAAGAAACGAGAGAGATTGCTCAGTATTCAGAAATTCCTCCCTTGATTGTAAATTCTTTTTTGGCCGCAGAGGATGATAATTTTTTTCATCACTCTGGGATCGATTATATAGGTATTGCTCGTGCGATGCTGAAAAATATTAAAGCGGGAAGGGTAGTTCAAGGTGCATCAACAATTACTCAGCAAGTGGCCAAGTCATTACTTTTAACAAGTGAGAGAACATACACTCGTAAGATTAAAGATTTAATTTTGGCCCACCAAATAGAGAAAAAGTTTTCAAAAGAAGAAATTTTGTTTTTATATTTAAATCAAGTTTACCTAGGGGGGGGCTATTACGGGATTAAAGCTGCTTTTAAAGGTTATTTTGATAAAGAATTGAGTGAGGCCACAATTGCCGAAGTTGCTCTAATTGCAGGGCTGTTAGTTGCTCCAGGAAAGTATTCTCCGTATATCAATCCAGAATATGCAAAAAAGAGACAATCTTATGTGTTAAATCGATTGCTCGCTACTCAAAAAATTTCACAGGAAGAATACAACTTAGCAGTTATTGAAAAAATAAAAATTGTTAAAAGAACATTTAGTGAAGTAAAAGCAGGGTATTTTACTGACTGGATTAGACAAAGACTAATAAGTCACTTTGGGAAAGAAGATTTTATATCAAATGGGTATAAAGTTACTACAACCATAAATTGGGAACTTCAAAAAAAAGCTGAAGAGGAAGTTTGGGAAGGTGTTAAAAATATAGATAAAAGACAAGGATACAAAGGTGTTCTTAAAAAGCTTGAAACAATAGATGCAAGAAATGCTTTTAGAGAAGAGCAAAAAGAGAATATTTT
>CATLVU010000007.1 GCA_950061135.1 uncultured Oligoflexia bacterium | reverse complement strand
AGATTAATATAAAGGAAATCAAAAGACCTGTTGCCAAGTCAGAATAAGACAGCCATACAAAATTTTCTTGTGTTTTTTTCACTTTCTTACTCATTATGATTCAAAAGGAGGTGGCGAGTCGTCCTTGTTCTCCTTTTCCTTCACTTCCATTTCTTTTATTGCTGTATCTACCTGGCTCTTCAGCTGTCCAAGGTAGTATGCAATATTATCTACTCCTTCTGACATCTCACCAACGCCTTTACCTAGACTTGTGACAGCCTTAGAAAGCTCGTTGTCAAAAGTTTTAAATGTTCCCGAAAGAGAGTTTTGCGTCTTTGAATTGTACTCGTTAACGAGTGATGTAAAGGATGTTACCATCTCTCCTAAATCTTCAGAAGTCTTTGTAAATGCTGTTTGAAAAGAGTCCTTTGTCTCAATTAACTTATCAATACTACCCTGGCTTATCTCCGCTGCTTTAATAATATTCGAAGAAGTCGTTTCGAAACTACTGATTTGTTGAGATTGCTTATCTGTTAAACTTTCTAATTTATTACTCGCAATTTCAAATTTCTTTGAAGTATCATCAACATTTCCAGAGTATCCCTGAACTGCTTTATTTAAGTATGTAACTGCAACTCCGACACTCTTTGACTCATCGAGTATAACTCTTGCACTATCTTGGTAAGTTTTGTGTATTTCATTAAGTTGACTTAAGTTCTCTCCAAGATTAGCAAAGCCATTTGCAATACCTTCTTTGACATTGTCACCTATATCTACTGTATCTATCCCCATACCAGTAATACTCTTAACAATCTCACCTCCGATTTCTGAGGCAAGAGTCTTTAGTGTCGAATTTTGTTCTTCCATCGCTTGGTGAATGTTCATTAAGTATTCTTGCTCAACTTTCCTTTTGAAAAGTCTATCAATCTCTTGTGCAAGCTCATTAACAACATGTTCCGTCCTATCCATTCTTAACTTTTCAAATAAAGTAAAAATAGTTGCTAAGAACAAACCACAAATAGAAGTTCCAAACGACTTCTTTAATCCTATAATGAATGTTTCTATGTTTATACCAACCGACGTGGTTGCATTTGGATCAACCTCTAAACCCGATATAATTCCAATAAAAGTACCTAAAATACCAAGGCCAGTAAGAAGATTTGGAACAACATTGAAAAAATTAAATTTTACATTATAAATCCAAGAGTCCGCCGTATTAACAACATCCTCAAAGTTAAAAAACTCGCTTGCTGCAATAGTATTCCTATATTCTTCTTGCCCATCGGCTATACGATCAACAACAACACACTCTTCAAATTCACGCCACTGATGATGGAGGACTTTATCATCCTCAAAGAGTTGTTGTATTTTTACGAAATCTTTTCGATCAATTGCTGCACTCGTTTCAAATTTTTTGAGTGCCTTCAACTTTTTTTTTATCTGAGCTTTTACTCTCCACAAACCTGTGAAAAGCAAAAATATTGAAGCTCCAAATAGTCCAATAATTAACGGAATTAAAATAGGACTATGCTCTAAGTGAATAATGCTATTAATTCTCTCCAATACGCTTAGTATAAAACTCATAAGTTTACCTACAAAAATGCTTATAATTATAGCTATTTATCGGAGGAAATCTGACCTGTATTAAAGAATAATTATAGGGAGAAAAATATACTAAACGTGAATTTCATCAGTGGGGGTTTTGGGATTAAATTTTCTTAAGAACTCTTTTTCATAAAGAACTTCAATTTCGCTCCCATTCAAACTTCTTCTGGTAGCCTCGTGAATCAAAGTACCAGTGGGAGAGCTGGCCCAGTATGATTTTGTACCTTCTCCGATAACTAATAAAGTTGTATCTTCCTGAATTTCCCTGACAGTTTCAATCTTATATTTTTTCAAAATGTCTTCTACGGACTCAATATCCGACAAAAACTGTCCTGTTAAAACTGCTGTTTTACTCATAAAACCTCTTACATAATTTTAAGTTACGATTTTTAAATAATCAAACATAATTCATTTCTCTTATGACTTCAGACATTACAATTTCAAAATTGAAACAACTTCTCCAAAACTATAATAAAAAGATAAGATAATAAAGTTCAAACTTACCCACTAGATCAAGCTAGGCACCCTTTAAAAACATATCAAGATAGTCTCGAATCTCATTTTCCCAAAAGCTCCTAAGTCTTTCATCGTGAGAGGTAATCATTGTCATAAATTTAACAACAACCTCCTCAACAATAGTGGAAGTGCTCTCCCCTAAAAATTCACCTATGGCCAAAAGTTCAATCATCATCTTAGGTTTAAACTGGATCGTTACTTTTTTCCTGTCTTTATCCTGAATAAAAGAGTCATAAATTTCAGCATCTAAAATTGATTCTAGCTGAGAAGATTTTTTTCCATCTCCATCGACCACATTAAAGTAAATTGTAACAAGTGCTCTGAAAAACACAGTTGGTGAAATCCCTGGATAATCCTCCAAGTACGCTTCCGCACATTTAACTAAATTCTTGGAAAAATGACATTGAGTTTGGAATTTGTCTCTTCTTTCTTTATAAATCCCCTCTAGCCACTGCATATACTTCTTTTCATATTCGTTATCGCGCAAATGAGCACCACAATCATTACAAACACTTGTCTTGGCCTCAAAGGTCATATCAAAAATTTCTTTTTTTACTTTTTTGTTAGAAATATTGTTGTGTGAACATTCCATTTTCTACCTCTTATTTTACCTTTTTCAAGATTACAGATTTTTTAAACGATTGAACCTCAATTCCCCTAGGGTCACCCTCTTCAAAGAAAAAGCCCTTTAGGTAAATATCGACCTTTTTCCCCATAATAAGGAAGCTGTCTCTAAGCTTAAAAACCCATTTGAACCCTGTCTGTCCGTACTTTCCACCATCACTTTCTCTAACTGACATATCTGGAAAGACTTCCTTCGTTTCATCAATACTATTTAGATATCTAACCAAGAGTTCTCGCGATAGATTCTCTGGTCGCTTTTCCCAATACTCTAGGTCATTAAGACCCGCATATTTAAGCTTCTTTAGAAACAACTCTTCTTTAGACTCTATTAACTTTTTTAAATCAGCTTCATTCATTCAAAACCTCAGTACAGCATTTGCTGTAACAAAACCATTTTATACCGCATTTGCTGTAAGTGCAATCCAAAATACCGCAATTGCTGTAAAAACGTCTAACCTACTGTATTTATTGACACAATATTTCCCGTATTTTGGGGTAAAAAGTTAAGACCCTCCGTCACGCCCTTCTCTTCAATCCCTGCTAGACGTAAATATACAGACAAAGTTTTCAAATCTTTCCAGCCTCTCTATGGCAAAAATTGCGAAATAAAATCGAAAAACTTTGAGGCCCATACTTGGATTAGCCTAGATGACGAAGGTCAAGTAGTTAACCCATACAAAACATTACCTCCTGTCTTTGATAAGTGGGACTACGATCAGCTGGAGCTTGTAATGAGCGATTCTGATATTGCCAACGGAGGAGCCGCATTAACAGCTTATGCAATGATGCAATTTACTCATATGTCTGACCAAGAACGTGAGAAAGTAAAATCGGCATTACTTAGGTATTGTGAACTCGATACATTTGCAATGGTTATGATTTGGGAACATTGGAATCAGCTCGTAAAAGTAGCTAATAATGAAGAGGCAGCATAATGAATAAACACTTTTATCTTGTATTTAATCCATTTCTCGATAGTAATGTAGAAGAATATACTCAGGCCCATAGATTTTACTTTGATCTAAAAAAGGCAAAGAAAAAAGACCCTAAGGCGACTAGATATTGGGGAAAGATCTCTAAGTCAAAGAAAGATCCTTTAAATATTTCAGATTTTAAAGAAATATCGCTCAGTAACGAAAGTACGTACCTTTTTATTTCCGATTATCGCTTCTTGTGGGTAGGCAAGATAAAGAGTATTGAGACAGAAAGACCAAAACAAGGCTTATATGATGACATTTATAATGCTCACGATGTAGAGATCTGGTTTGAAGTTGAAGACTTTACTATAATCGAAAATTCTCAAAAATCATGTGCAGAAAGATTATCACAATTTTCGTGTTATCAAGATGGAGAATTATATAGTGATTCTCTTTCAAATTATCAAAGTGGAATGCGTTTTCCCGTCATTATTGAAGATTCAAAAAATGAATTGTTTTTCTCTGAAAATAGGATTGAGGTTCTAGAAGAATCATCACTAATTAATGCGAATATTTCTCAGAAAATAATCAATTCAATAATTTCTTATTGCATACCAGAAAAGGTCTTCCAATCAATGCCCCATAGTGCAAAAGAAGAAATAATTAAAGCTGAAATCGAACTTCATGATAATCGAATCTACAACCTTAATAGTATTGCATTTTCTTATTTAAAAGGACTCGAATCTGTTGTTAATGATGTATTTAAAAAGGCAGTACTTTCTTCAACATCTTATAATAAGATTTGGTTTTGCAAAAGAAGTAATAGAATTTCAACGAGAAAGGAAAACGAGTCAGATGTCGCTTTTATTGATGTAAAGACAAATTTTTCCTTAGTCTCAATTTTTAAATTCTTAAAAGATGCTCACTTTAATAATTGTTTAATAACCAAAGGAGCATTTGAAAGGTCACCTAAACTACAGTTTTTTCTTGGAAAAGAACTAAATGATATCTCATTTCAACTTGACTTGATTAACTTAAGAAACAAGCTGGCCCATGATTCTGATTTTACAATATCAAAGGAAGAGTTTTATGCCCTCCGCTCATCAATATTGGGCCACGCACAAGCTGGTTTAATTAACAAACTCTATAAGTCGTATGACAGAGAGTTATTTCTCAATATTCTACCGAATAACAGTAAAGAAGCTGCCTAGTTATTTAATTGAATAAACTTCAGTATTGGCTCTAATGTTAAGTGAGGTGCAACCTTCCCTTCAGAGTCGAACAAGGGAATTTCGTAGGTCGAACATTTAAAGGAACTATGGATATTACGTTCAGACATAAAGGCTGCCTCTCTATAACCCCCTACTTTCTTTGAATGAATGTCTCCAGAGGGATATAAAAGAACCGCTTCACTACAGTTCCAATATAAGTTGTAAATATACATTTGCTTTAGGTCACCATCTGATACACCTTTTAGTGCAACATCTTTCCATTTTGTATCTAGAACAAAGGTCTTCTTTCCGTTACGAATGACGATATCGGGCTTAATTCTTTTGTTTTCCCAAAACTCCCGAATCTCTCTTTTAACAGAAATCCCCTTTTGTGTAAGTTGTTTCTTTAACAAATTATAAACATAATCCTCATACAACTTGTTCATATCGAACAAAAAGCTTACTACACTTGTATCAACTCCTACTCCATCCGGGTTTTCTCCGAGAATAATAACTCTGGATAACTCGATTGCATTTTTATACTTCACATTGTTTCTATTAAAATTAGGTCTATACCTTAATATTTTTTTATAATTAATAGTCTTAACGTCTCTTAGATCAAAGAGTAGTTCAAACTCTTTCAGGGCATCAATTAAATGAGGATTCACTGTCAAACTCATTGCCCTTACGACAGCACTATAGATTATGCAATTCTCCAAAATATTATTATTAAATTCTTCGTAAATAATATATTTTTTCGATTTATCGCTATGGTTAACCGTAACATCTTTTGTGAAATTTATTTTCCCCTTGATAGAGGTCGAATTTTTTGATCTCAAATTGTACCCTTTTCGAATCTCTGTTCGAAATATGGACTCAACCTCTCTTACAAGTTCCCAGATATAAATATCAATAATGTTGTTATTCAAACTAAATATAGAAGATTGAAATCGTTTAGGAATTTGTTTATTATTAATTATCATTTCAAAAAGTAATCTCTCCCAATCACCTTTATGACTTTGCCCTATTTTAGGGAGTACTTTAATGTATGTCTCTCCTACTTTAAGAACCCCTACGTATTGCTTAAACTTGACAGCCTTGTTCCCTATTGTAAACATATCAGTTTTAGAGTATTTAAAAAATCTCTCAAGAGACTTAAACTCTGAGTATTTTAATTCGTTCTCACCTTCTCCAACATAAATCCAATCATGCTCGAAGGCAGTAATATTATTCATCTACAATTCCAATCATTTTTTTAAAAAGATTTTCTACCCCAACCCATTCATCAAACTTTAATATTTCATATAACTTAGTATCACTATATGCATCCCTTAGGTCTGAATTAAAACTTGCAAATATTTTTGAAACGGAAACAGGTTTTTTAATGACAACATCTTTACCTAATATTAACCCAATTTTTTCCCAATCATCAAAAAAGTATTCTTGCAATAATGGTACAACTTTGTTTTCGAAAACCTCAACTAGGTCTTTCTTAGACTTAACTCCAAAAAAGTAAGAATGTCCGACGGAGTAATCTTGATCCTTAAGACATTGTATTCTTAGATTAATTGTTTCAAGTAGTTTAGAAAGCTTAACCCCTTCTATCTCAGTTGACAGAGCTTTTAAATCATATCTTGGGTAAAATGCCTCAAAACCAAATCTTCTCCTGAGGGCCATATCCAAAGACTCTACAGATCTATCTGCTGTATTCATTGTTCCAAGAATATATAAATTGCTTGGTACGCCAAAAATCGATTTTGATACTGGTAACTCAACAGTAAGTTCTTCTTGTGCTCCTATTCTTTTTGTTGGTTCAATTAGTGTAATAAGTTCACCAAAGATAGATGCAATGTTTCCCCTATTAATCTCATCAATAACAAGTACGTACGGCTCAGCATTGTCTTTTACACCATATTTTCCATTACTTAAAATATCAAAAGGGCGAATGTGTTTATCTAGTCGAACTGATGCTGTCTCACTTTTCACATCATAAGATAATATTTTCGACATAATTGATACTGAATAAGCCCTTAATGACCTCTTCGAAATATCCGTTCTCTTAGGATCTGAAATATTACGGCTACGCAAATCAACATATATTTCTTTAAGACGTTTTTTTGAAATTCTCATCTTTCGTCCACTTTCCGGACAAACATTTACGCCGTCTGTTTTCTCTACATACTCAACCAAAAATTCTTTATTTTGGGATTGTGTTTTCAATGCTAACTGATTGGATGACTCTTCAATTTCATCAACAAATATTTTAAATGCAATCTCGAATTCATTTTCAAAGCTGTTTGAAGTAGACCTGATCTCTAATAATTCGGCTAAAGCATCTTCACACATTGACTTGAAGGAGCCATCTCTCGTTTCGTAACTTACATTGCCCTCATCACCTGAATCTTCTTGAGGAAATATCCCTTCAACAAAGTTCTCGTATCCGTAATTCGGATGAAATGTGATAAATTTAATCCTACCATCTTGAACATACGAATTGTATTTATCCATGTACTCTTCATCAGATACAGACTCGCCTTCAATAATCTCAACCGCCCTCTTTCTAACTTCATAAGTCTTACCTGTTCCCGGAGGGCCAAAAAATATAGTGTTAAGATTTGGGTCTACATCAATTGAAGTTTTAATATCTAAACTAACCTCTTGAGTCTTTGAATCCTCTAGTAACATCTGTACAAAGTCCGTATACTTGGTAACATCAGTTAAGGTTTTTATAGCAAAAATACTTTTGTTATAGTCTTTTTCCTCTTTTGAAAACCAGTCGACTTTAACATAGTGACTACAGTGACCTTGACCTTCCTTAAAGTCATAACCAATTGATACTTTTCCAGCTCCGAGAAGTTTCGAACGCCCTGCCTTGGCAAAAATAATATCTCCTTCTTTAAGAGTGTTTGCGAAATTCCAACAAGTAGTTATATTATTTTTACCACTTCCCTCTTGCTTGAAAACTTCTGTATAGTGATCTTTTAATGCATCTTTCGTTTCAAAATGAGACAAGTCACCCAGTTCTTCCCAACCTATTATGGCAACTCCATTCTTTCTACAATATTCCCAATCAGATCCTCCTTCGCCGGGAGAATAAGTCCAGAACTTTGTCCCCTCGTCAAATTGCCTTTGAGAAGATTTATTTGCATCTTTTTCATCTCCACAAGAGACATTCTCTGAGAGATAGCTAAAGAACTGATCAATTTCAAAACTTAAAGGGATATTGGTTTTCCTGCCAACAATTTCTTTATAGAGCTTGTATATTTCCTGAATCGATTCGGAATACCTTAGTAGAGTTTCCCCCAAACTCACCTTACGAGGAAGTTGTAGGTCAACTTCAAGGGCTTTTAAGGCATCTCTAGAACGCGAATTATAGAAAGTAAACTGTTCAGGAAATAAGTAACCCACAATTTCACTTATAGTACTTTTTCCCACATAATCTAATTTATAATCTTTATTTGTTACTAAATTATTAATCCTTTGATCAATCGTATCTTCACCGTATGCAAGATAATAAAAACTATCCCTATATTTTTGTAATTCATGATTCATGTTACCAAATGCTTTTTTTTGAGCTAATTTATTCGTAGCTAATGAGTGAAGACTATCACCAAGTTCTTGAAAATCTTTCCATTCATGTTTCTTTAGATTCTCTTTTTCAAAAAATGATTTAAAAAACTCATATCGCTGTTCTAGAAAATCTGCTTCTATAAACCATTTATCCGCATCTTGTGAAAACTCTTTTAAATATGACCTGATCAAATCATCATTACTCATTAGAAGTTCCTTTATCTCGTTTAAAATTCGTAAATTAAAATGTAGTTTTACTTATCGACTTCTCCCTTCAAATCTATAGAATTCGACATCTATAATCGGATATCGATCAACGGGTAATTCAAAACAATCTAAAAACACTTAAATATCTATAATTACATTAAAACATTCTAGCAATTCTTACATAGTCATTAGTGAAAATTACCAACCTGTAATATATGAGATCCATGATTAATACCGTTTCAAATTTAGCATCTACTGCCACCGAACTAGCATCACCTGCGCTAGTAAATTTCACCAAAATTCTAAACGAAGTAGGTACACCAAATAAAGTCGATATATATATGGATTTTGTAAAAGGTGTTGGTCATAGAGTTAAACACGGCCATGATATAAGTAGTTTACCGGTTATATTTGATAAGTTTGGATGGGATGGTATTGCCAAGTTTACAAAACATCTTTTAATAGCAGATATTATGTCCCCTCATGGTATACCTATCCTTCCTTATACACATGAGATTGGGAAATTATTAGGTCTTTCAACTAAAGCGATTGTAGATTGGATGTGCATCAATATTGGTGATGTCTTGAGTGGATCTCTTGCAATTGCGAACTCTTATCTAAATTACAAGCTCATAACAACTAGTTCTCCAGATGGTCAAAAACTTACTTTAATTTTGATATCTTCAGGGATTAAATTAGTTGCCTCTACAGTGAATCCCAATCCTATTACATTTTTATCATCTCTTTTTGATATCGGCCTCGTTGCTTATGCTGGAACACCAGTACTATTAGATCACTTTTTTCCCAAATACAGTTTAAAACTTTCTCTACTAAGTAGCGTTAAAGCAGGCTCTATTGCACTTACAGCTAATGCACTATTTTTATGTGCTAGAGAATTCCATCAGAAAAAAAGATTCAAAGATATAGATTACAAAATGATCGCTAAAGAGTCTTCTATTGCAGGTGTTTCAGTAAGTGTCGCAAGCATAACTTATGATACCTCTAAGTATTATATTACTCAAAATGAAATTGCTAACATGACAGTCTCTATATGTGCTTTTGCTGGAGCAAAGAAAGCACTCAAAAGTTTCTTCACATCAACTCATGGAAAGTATGTTAAAAACTCGAGTCAAATCGTTGATATTAGCTTAATTCCTGCGTTTTAATCTTTCTTTAAAAAAAGTTCAAAGAATCTGTTATCCCCTGAATATGAATCCCCGACTTCCTTACATAAATCTGCATCGTCTTTAAATCTTTCCACCCTCCCATCGACATTATTTTGATAGGCTCTATTCCTTTTGAGAGCATAATAGTAGCCCAAGTTGCTCTTAGATCGTGAAATCTGATGAGTGGAAGTTTTAACTCTTTCAGGAAGTCTTTCAATACATAAGCTTGGCATCCCGTTGTCCATTCATTTATTCGGGGTAATACAAATTCATCCGTTCGCTTATTGTATAGCTCCTGCATAATTGGCATTAGAGACTTAGCTATTTCAACAACTCTATCATCACCAGATTTTGTTTCCTTGTAACCATTTTCTTTAGTCCAAGAACTTGAAACCACCATCATTCTTTTTTTAAGATCGACTCTTTCCCACTTTAATGCGTAAAGTTCCCCATTTCTCATTCCTGTAAAACAGGCTAATGCCCAAATGGGAAACCACTCATGTTTCTTTTCTTTAGCTTCTTTCAAGAATATCTTTACTTCATTCTCTTTTAGAACTTTTTTTATTTTTTCACCTGTTTTGAATTTTAATTTGGGAGTTGGGTCTCTTTGAATAATATCCTCCTCCACGGCATATCTAAAAACAGCTCGAATAAATTTAAGCATACTTTTTCGATGTGCCTCAGAGAAGTTAGATAAATCTTCGATGATAAAGTCACGAATATTGGAGGTTGTTATTTCATTTATTCTAGCTCCCTCCCACTTTGGAAAAGTATGCGCTTCCAAACTAGATTTGTAATTGATTAAAGTATTATTTGCGATCCCTCTATTTGCAAAATGGACTAAGAATTTTTTAACAACCTCCGGCCAATAAGGGTGAACGGCCTCATTAAATTTATCAGCAAGCTTAATAATTAATTCCTTATGTACCCGCTCTGCTTCGTACTTCGTCTTAATCCCTTGTCGCCTTAAACTTCTCGGCTCTTTTGTGAGAGGGTGTCTCCGACTGTAGGTAACGACATAATATTTTTTATCCTCATCATATTTAATTCCCATAAGACCTTCCTTAATTACCAAGGAAGGTCGATAAGAAAGCCTTCACCGTTTTTAGTTTTTGTTCATCCAATCTCTTTATTATTTCGATGCACTCACTTCTTGTATGCTCAGGTATCTTAAAATTTCCTTTAAGCATCCCTTCAAATTGCTCGAAGGTATAACCATAGGCATTGAGAAATCTCAGAATTAAACCGTTTGATAAATCCATTCTTCCATTCTCTGCATGATTAACAAGTGTGCTAGATACACTGAGTAGTTCTGCTGCCTTTCTCATTGAAAGATTTCGAGACTCTCGAAGATAAGCAAGTAGTCTCCCCTCTTCTGTCTCAATCTTTGTGTCACTACGACGAGCTTTTTTCTTTTTTGGTTTCATCTTAGACCTCCTTTAAAACCGTTAAAAAAGCTCTTTGACTACACAGAGTAGTTTTTTAATTACGGCAACTTACCTATTCTTTTTCGGCCTTCTACTACACAGTGTAGTCACATTGATTTAGTGGTAGCTAAAAAAATAGCTACAAATAGCCACATCGGGACAGTTTGAGACAGTTCAGAACAGGTCTCAAATCCCAAAATAAGCGCAAGTTACCGTAATTAAGTAGTTGATTTTAAAAATGTTTAAGGAAAGAGGGCTTCCACCACCGGAATCTAATGGTGGACGTTCGACAATGCTAGACGAACTCTGCGACTACACGAATTATGTGCCCGTTATCATTGCACATTTCTTCAATAAGCCTATTCAAAATTCAAAACTTTTGCGGAAACTGTACTTAGAAAAAGACCTTTCTAGCTATGAAATTTCAAAATTAACTGGCTGGCCTCGCTCTTCAATAAGTGATGCAACTCGTGCGCTTGGATTCAAAAAAGAAGAAGTGAAAGCACCTACTCTTCGCTTTGGTGAAAAGCTTGTTGGGACTACACGCGTAGTTCATAAGGGCGAACAAAAGGTAATTGAGAAGATGATTTCCCTTCGAGAAAAGGGGTATTCATTCAAGCGAATCTCTGAACACTTAAATGATAAAAACATACCAACTAAACTCGGTGGGTCATGGTATCCATCGACTGTGAAAGACATTGTTAAGCGAGAGCTTAAGAAAAGGGAGGACTGGCATGCGTGCGATAATTGAGATATTTCTTGCGATATTATTTACAATAGTTTCAGGAACTACAGTTTTGAACCTTTCAAGTAAGGCCATAAAAAAAGAAGCTCTAATAAAAGTCCAACAAGGACTATCGCCTCTTGAAGCATTTACTAAGAAACTGACAAATAATCGTTAAAGTCTACTTTAACTACACTTGCTAGAGCAACATTCTTGTTTTTCTTTTGCTTGCTCTTTCTGGGGCCTTGAGAGCTTAATAATGGTTATTCCTCCTTTAATGACGATTAGAGCTACGAATGCACCAATGATTAAATCGGGAATATTAGTTTTGAAAAAATATACAAGAACACCTGATATAATAACGCCTGTATTTACGATGACATCATTAGCTGAGAATATCCAACTTGCTTTCATATGAACTTCACCATCTTTATGCCTATGAATTAGAGCAAGGCACCATACATTTGCAATAAGAGCAATGATTGAAATTCCTATCATATAATTTGAAAGAGGCTCACTTCCAAGATAAAACTTTCGACCTACTTCAACTAAGCACAATACTCCAAGAGTAATTTGCATTATACCACTTAAAAATGCGGTTCTATTTTTAACGGCAATACTCTTTCCTACAGCATATAAGCTAATGCCATAAACGAAAGAATCCGCTAGCATATCTAACCCATCAGCAATCAGCCCCGTTGACTCTGCATAGAATCCAACAAATATTTCAACAAGAAACATTGTTAAATTAATGGCCAAAAGATATCTTAATGTTTTCGCTTCTACACTTGGAGTAATGTCGGGAATTTCGCTTTCTAAAATATCTTCAGACGATATGAAAGTGCCTGACAGAGATATATCATCTAAACCTTTAAGAATAGAGCTAGCATCATTGTTATGGTAAAAACTCACTGTTCGGTCAACTAAATCAAACTCTATTTTTATGCTTTGATCTACTTTTTCAATCATTCCTTCAATCAGTTTTATCTCAGATGGACAATCCATTTTTTTTACATGTACTTTTGTTTTTTTCATTAAATCAACCTTTTCTTCGTCTAGCTAAATCCAACGTCTCACATTTTTCTTATATTCTAAATAGTTTTTGCCAAACTTATCTTCCAAAATACTTTCTTCAGGAATAATTTGGAAATAGCTCATATATAATACAAAACCTAAGACCAAAACAAGGGAAGTGAGACTCCCAAGAAAAAAACCGAGCGATAAAAGCCAAAGAAGAAATCCTAAATACATAGGATTTCTAGTAAACTTATAAATTCCTTTTACAACAAGACTATTACTCTCTTGGGGAGCCATTGGATTCACTGTTGTTTTTTGTTTCCGAAACTCCCATACTCCAAGTAGGGAGATTAAACTACCTATTAAGAAAAATAACCCAGAGGCTCCATAGGTAATTGTCTTATTAGCAATTTTGTAAGGTGTTGGTATAATCCAGATTAAGCTCCCAAATATAAGGGCTACAATTAATGGTGGTATTTTTAGTTCAAGCCATTTCATTTCTTTTCCATACTATGAATATCGTCACAACCGTTCACGGATTCAAACTCAATCGTTGAGTAAGTAACATTATACTTCTTAAGAATTTCTTTTATTCTAACTTTTAATGAATCAACAGCTCCTATTTTTGTTTCTTCAGGTACTAGAACATGAAATCGTAAATAGTAGGTAGTATCATCAATTGACCATCCCTTAACAGCATGAATGTCGTTTACAAGTTCAAGTTCCATTACTTCGTTCTTCAGTTGTTCAAATTCTAGTTCATCTGGAAATTTTTGAAGAAAAATCAATCCAACTTTCATCAAGTTTTTATAAACCCCTCTTAGAATTACTAAAGAAATCAAAATTGAGAGAATTGAGTCTAATACATACCAAGGTTTAAATAATAAGACGATGCTAACAATTAAAACAGCAACCCATCCAAGCAAATCCTCTAAAAGATGGAACATAACCATTTTAGTATTCATGCCATCATCTTTAGACAACCTGTAAGCGGCAAATGAGTTTACTAAAATACCTAATATCGCTAACCCTAGCATTCCTTCAGGAGATACTTCTTCCGGAGCCATTATTCTTTGAGAAGCTTCATAAATTACAAAAATACTTCCTACTAATAAAATAACTCCATTAATCAAGGCTGAAAGAATTGAAAAACGTCGATAACCAAACGTAAACTTTTTGTCTGCATCCTTATGACTAAGCTTTTCAGCAAAATAAGAAAAGAGTAAAGCCAAACTATCACCAAAGTCATGTAGAGCATCAGAGTATATGGCAACACTATTTGTTAAATACCCACCGATTAGCTCTATTACGGCAAACCCTGCATTTAGGAAAAAGGCAACAATTATATTCTTGCTGCCATGATGGTGGTGAGAGTGATTATGTCCCATAATATTTAATGTTGACTATCTTGTGAGCCACAGTGAGGCATATTTGGCGCATAAGGATTATGAACCTTTGCCATTTTACTACTATTTTGTACCCATTTTTTCTTAACCATTGGGCAAGAATAAGCATTGTACTTTGAACCAACATCATATTTATTAACAATATGAATTAGGGCCATTGATACAAGGTGATAGTTCTTGTTATTAGTTTCTCTATCATTTGAAGCTTTAATTTCAGAGAGTTTCGTTTTAGAGAAATTTAAAAGCTTTGCAACCTCTTTATCTTCAATTGCATCAATTGCCTTTTTTAATTTCATAGCATTTGATTCCACGGTTTTGGCATCGTATTCAAAAAATGAGCTGTGAAGTGCTTCATTCGCCTCTAAAGCTGATAAGACCGATTTCTTAGCTGCTTCTGACAACGATTTTCGATCACCTTTTTTCATCTTTGAGTGATCCATTTTTGAATGATTCATCTTACTATGATCGTGACCTCCCTGAGTTCCTGATGCATAGCTCTCCATCCCAAATAACCCAAGAGCAACCACACTTAACACTAGTAATGATTTTTTAAATGATAGTTTCTTTTCACAATTTGGACACATATATACCTCCATAGTAATTAGTTAATTAACCAAATTTTCTTTTTCCATTTTTCTTTGTTCAAAATATGAATAAACAACGGGCACGATAAATAAAGTTACTAACTCAACTAACATTCCACCAAGAGTTGGAATGGCCATTGGTTTCATAACCTCACTACCTGTACTTGTTGACCACATAATTGGAATTAAAGCTACAACTGTAGTTGTTGTAGTCATAACAAGGGGTCTAATCCTTCTTGAACCAGCCTCTAAAATACATTCTTTTAGACCATCCCAATCTTTAGGTTTATGACTCTTAATCGCTTCTTGAAGATACGTCATCATCACAACACCATCATCAACCGCAATACCAAACAGAGCAATAAACCCAACCCAAACAGCAACAGAAGTATTAAATCCACCTATCCAAAGAAGAATTAAGCCTCCTGCGAAGGCAATTGGTACTGCACTAAAAATGATTGCAGCATTTCTTAAATTTTTGATACCAAAATAAATAAGAATAAGATTTGATCTAACCTGACTCTCATATTGTCCTGCCCAAACAATCGAATATCCTTTGGGAAGCTCTACATTCTTTTCAATATGCTCTTTTGCTTCCTCTACAAAACCAATTAAATCTCTGCCTTGAACATTTAAAAGAACAAGCGATCTAAGCATTCCATTTTCTGACTGTATTGCAGCAGGGCCAGTAACAACTTGAATATCAGCTAGTTCAGAAAGCGGTATATGTTGACCTAAAGGACTCGGCACTAAGACTTTTTTAAGCTCATCAATTCTATCTCTAAGCTCTTTCTTATATCTAACTCGTATGGGGTATCGTTCTCGCCCTTCATAGAATTGGCCAATAGTCATTCCCCCAACTGCTGTCTGAAGTATCTTATTAATTGTTCCGGTGTTGATTCCATATCTACTGGCAGCAACTCGGTCGATATCAAACTCTATATAAGGCTTTCCTGTAATCTGTTCAGCATATACACCATAAGCGCCTTTAACTTTCTCAACTTCTTTACCTATCTTTGAAGCAATACTTTCGAGAGTTTTTAAATCATCACCAAATATTTTGATACCAATTTGAGTTTTAATTCCTGTGGAGATCATGGCAATTCTATTTTCGATTGGAAACAACCATGCATTTACTAGGCCCGGTACTTGAAGCTCTCCATCAAGCTCACTCATAATGTCATAAATAGATACACCATCAGGCCACTGATCTTCAGGAACAAGCTTAATGACTGTTTCAAACATGGCCACAGGAGCTGGATCAATTGCAGTATTTGCTCTACCGAGCTTTCCTATGGCATCAGCTACGAGAGGATGCTCTTTTAGCTTCTTATCAGTGTAGGCTAATAGTTCTCTTCCCTTTGTCATACTCACATCGGGAGTTGTTACAGGCATATAAAGAATTTCACCTTCATTTAGAGACGGCATAAACTCTTTACCTAATTTTGAATAGGCAAACATTCCAAGCATAAAAATAATTGTAGGAAAAATAACAAATATTTTTCTATTATCAAGCATCCAATTTAAAGCTGGTCTATACTTTTCAACTATAAATAGACTAACCTTGTTTTTCTCAATTGGTTTTAGCTCTCCCTTTAATAAATATGCTGACAATGCAGGAACTAAAATGATTGCTACAACGACAGAGCCAAACATTGCTAGAGTTTTTGCCCAAGCAAGTGGCCCAAATAATTTCCCTTCACTTCCTTCAAGTCCAAATACTGGCAAAAATGTAACAATCGTCGTTGCAACAGCAGTTAGAATTGCTGGCCCAACTTCACGAGCTGATTTAACGATGATTTCAATTCTATCTTTTTTAGACACATTAGGATTTTGGGCCAAATGAGAATATATATTCTCAGTCATAATAATACCCATATCAACCATTGAACCAATGGCAATAACAAGTCCAGACAAACTCATTACATTTGAGTCTATTCCTAAAAACTTCATTAAAATAAAACTAATACCCACACCAAAAGGGAGTGTAAGAGAAACTAAAATTGACGATTTAAAATGAAGTAAGAATAAAAGGATAACGATAATGGTTATGATAATTTCTTGTCCAAGAGCTGTATAAACTGTTCCAATTGTTCGCTCGATTACTTCTGTTCGATCATAGAAAGGTACAAGCTTAACACCTTTTGGAAGTCCTTTTTCGATAATTGAAAGTCTTTCTTTTACATTATCAATAACTTCTTTCGGATTCTCACCAAATCGCATAGTTACAACGCCACCAACCGACTCAACACCATTTTTATCAAGTGCACCTCTTCTAAATCCCGGCCCAATGTTTACACTAGCTAAGTCTTTTACTCTAATTGGTGAATTATTCTTTACTGCAACTACGACATTCTCAATATCAGAAATGCTTTTAAAGAAGCCCTTACCACGAACAACGAACTCTCTATCGCCATCCTCGACTACCTCTGCACCAACATCAATATTACTATTTTGGATTGACTTAATAAGTTTCGAGAAGTGAACGTCATAGGCAAATAGTTTATTTGGATCAACATCTATTTGATATTCTTTTACAAATCCACCAATACTAGCGACTTCACTTACTCCCTCCACACCTTGAAGGAGATAGCGTACATAGAAATCCTGAATTGATCTAAGCTCTGCTAGTGACTTTGGCTTTGATGCACCTTTCTCATTTTCAAGTGTGTACCAAAATATCTGCCCTAATCCCGTAGCATCCGGCCCCATATTAGGAGTTACTCCTAATGGAAGTTCAGATGAAGCAGTTGATAACTTCTCTAAGACTCGGCTTCTACTCCAGTAAAAATCGACATCATCTTTAAAAATCACATATATAATAGAAAAACCAAATGCAGAAGTCGCACGAATGTTTTTTACCCCCGGAATCCCTTGCATCATTACACTTAAAGGATATGTAACTTGTTCTTCAATATCTTTAGGTGATCTTCCGGCCCATTCAGTAAAAACAATCTGTTGATTCTCACCGATATCAGGAATAGCATCAATCCTAGCTGTTTTAAGACTGAATATTGACAGCAACGCTATAAAGACAAATCCTATAACTACAACTGCACGATTACGAATAGATAATTCTATTAAATTCTGAATCATAGCTTGCCCTTAGTGGTTGTGACCTGAAGTTTTGGATTCTTTCATATCTTCGTAGCCACCAAAAAGTTGTGCTTGAGCATCTAATAGAAAGTTTCCTTCAATCACGACTTCTTCGCCTTCCATTAATCCATGTTTAATTTCAACGTAACCTTCAGATTCATAACCTGCATGAACAGTTTTTGCCTGAAAGTTCTTACCAGAAATCTTGACCCAGACGATTTTTCTTTTACCGGTATCAATCACTGCCGTTCTTGGTACAACAAGAGGCATTCCTTCTATATCTACATTTAAAACTGCATTTGCGATCATTCCGGGCTTTAGCTTGCCTGAAGCATTTTCAATAGTAGCTCTAACCTTTAATGTTCTTGATTTTTGATCTAGGACAGGGTTTACAAAATCTATTTCACCTACAAGCTTTTCCCCCGGAATAGCAGTAAATTCTAAATCTACTTTTTGTCCGATCTTAATTAATGATGAATCATGTTCATATACATCCATCTCGACCCAAACATCTGCTAAGTCCGATAATTCAAAGAAGTTTTGGCCCTCTTTAAAGTATTTACCAACAGTAGCATTTCTTGAACGAACTATACCTGTTGCGTTTGAATAAATTGTAATTTGTCTTGGAACTTTCCCTGTTTTATACCAATTTTCAAATTGAAATCTCTTGATTCCCCAAAGTTTGAGTCTTTCAATACTCTGATCTAGCATATCTTTAAATTCTTTAGTTTTGCTTTTTGCATAACTTTTTCGAGCTAGTAAATATTCTTCTCCGGCAGTAATTAGTTTAGGGCTATATAGATCAATCACAGGATCACCAACTTTAACCATACTACCAGTTGATTTAACATAAACCTTTTCAACTCTCCCTCCAATACGAGCAGGGATATTGCTTTCCTTTTCCTCGGACTGGAGGACAGAACCAAGTAATCTAATTTTCTTAGTCATTTTCATCGTCGTTACAGGAAAGAAGTCTGGTTCAAAATGTTTTAACTGAGCTTTTCTTAGTTTTACTTTTGCCACAACCTTTGCAGCTTTATTTTCTTTTGGTTTTTTGACCATCGGAGTACCATCCATAGGACAAACATCTTCAGTTTCGCTTGTCACATCAGGAAAGTCTTTACATTGCCAAATATCTTTTTCAGGAACTACAGCCGACGCTTGAATATCTTCTTCATCGTCAACTTCAATCTTTGTTAGATTCATATGACATATTGGACATTTCCCCATTTCTTTTTCTTTAATCTGTGGGTGCATAGAACAAGTATAATAAACCTTAGTCTTAGAGTGTTCATGCCCTTCATGAGTTTTGCTTGAATCAATAGAGCTCTCTTTTTGACATGAAACACCTATAACAAGGAGAAACATTAAAAATATAACACTGATTAACTTATTCATTTAAGGACTCTCCTTTAACATACTTTAATGTTGCTCTTTTAATATCTCTTTTTGCTTCTAGCATTACTTTGAGCATGAGGATTTTTTGTAATTTAAGCTCACTTTGAAGTAATTCGACATAAGTAGAGTTGCCGAGGCCATAAGACTTAGCAGTTATTTCTCTTGAGTTACGAGCAAACTTAATAGTTTTCTCTTTTAAAATACTCAGTTCTCCTAAAAGTTTATCAATCTCTTTACGGAGTACAGAAATGTCTCTATTTTTTTGCCTCTTATAGTTTTCAACGTTTTTAACGGCCATATACTTCTCTTGAACCGCTTGCCCATGTTTAGAATACTTTTCTCCAGAGAAAGGTAGAGGAAAACTAATAGCTGCGCCAACAAAGTCTCCGTTCCCATCAATATTTGATCTTTTTGTGTACCCCAGTGATACAGTTAAATCAGGAACATAGTTTTGCTTAGAAGCAGTTAATGCCAAGTCTTTAGCTTTTAGCTTTTCTTTTAGGCTGAGTTCTTTATTGTCTTTTAATTTATCTGAGTTTGTTTTTAGAGACTTCCAAGGAATAGAAGCTTCTTCAACATCAGAAGTTCCTATTAAATACTTTAAACGATCGCCGATTTGAGATAGTTCATACTTCTTATTGTTTACTTCACTTTCAATTTCAGACTTTCTAATTTGAATATCAAGAAGAGCTTGTTGAGATATTTTTCCTGTTGAGTATAACCTTTTACTAACTTTAAGAATTCTTGAAATCCATGCATTGTTCTCTTTTAAAATTTCTAGTTCTTCAGATACTTTCCTTTTGAGAATTAACATTTCCCAAAAAGCCTTAGTGAGAGCTTCTTTCTTATCATCTGCTTCAAATTGATATGCATTTGAAAGAGACTTAAATGCATCTTCTATATTTCCATATTTTGTTGTTAAAGCTATTTTTTGTGAAACTCCAAACTCAATCCCAGTCATGGGGGTTTCATTATTTTTTAAACTATCTTGAGGAAAATTTTTAGCTGCAACCTTGAACATTGGATCACCCCATGATCCTTTCAATTCAGCCTCTTCACTTAATGCTTTTGATTTAAACTTCATCGAATCAACACTCTCATGCGACTGAAGAGCTTTGATCCCATCCTCGAAAGTAATGGCCTTAGCCTCTATTGAGTTTATAAATATTAGAACGGCAAAGTATTTCATCATTTTAACATCTCTTTTGATTCTCTTATCCATTTTTTAATCTGTTTGATTTCATCTTTAGTGAGTTTTTTATCCCCATGCATAATTTGATAACGAAATGGTGGCATGGATTCGTTATTTATAGATTTATTGATAGCATCTAAGTCTTTTATTGGTGTCCCATGGCTTATAAATGGAAAGTCTTTCGAAAAATCGAGATGAGACTTTGCCTCATTTACATCATCATCAATTAGCTGCTTCACACCGGGGACTTTATAATACCAAGGGTACACTGTTGTATTTCCATGGCAGTCAAAGCAGGATTTTTTAAAGATTGGTTTTACAGTTTTAATATATTCCTGATTTATTTTTATATACTTTTCTTCTATTTCCACATTTGGCTTTACGACTTTAGGTTGCTTAACATCTTTAGAATGATCTTCACCTCCATGTCCCCATACATGAGATGAGGCTGTAAATGCAAAAAGTAACAATAGAGCTTTCAAAGATCCCCCAATTAAATAGTCTTCACTCCCTGTTACGAGAGCCAATTCATATTTGTGACAAAAAACTTACTTTTTTAATAAAAATATAGTATTTTTAATTAGTTATACCCCCACGGGGTACTTTTGAAAAGTTTTTGTCACAAAATAGGCACACTCGTCGTAATAAGAGGTAGAGGATGGGAAATCCATTTTCACATTTAGAAGATGAAAAGCTCATGGAGCTTTATAAGAACGGTGAAAATATGGCCTTTGAAGTTATTTATTTACGACATAAAGATCGAGTTTATAGCTACCTTGATAAAAGGTTGTCCGATAAGAATATAATCGAAGATATATTTCAAAGTATTTTTGTTAAATTTCATAATTCACGACATCTATATAGTAGCAAACACCCACTTTTAAAGTGGATATATACAATTTGTAGGAGTGAATTACTCGACTCTGTTAAGAAGAGTCGCAAAATAAAGCTCGTTTCTATAAATGAAGATCAACTCATTTGCGAAACTAAGGAGATCGACGATAAAATCGATCTCGACTCTGTTAAGTCACTTTCTGAAAAGGAGAAACTGGCAATCAAGTTACGTTACTACTCAGAAGAAGATTTTACTGACATTTCTAAGGCATTAAAAACTTCAGAGGCTAATTCGAGAAAGTTAGTTTCAAGAGGTATAAAAAAACTCAAAGCTAAGTTAATAGGAGAAGCGAAATGATTGATCCTAACAACAAAGACAATAAGGACTTCTTGGATTTTATGAACTCTAAAGGAGTTAACCCGCCAGAAGAGTTGAGCAATAGAATTTTAAACTTTGTTAAAGCTGATCTCGATCCATCCCATAAAACTGTTTTTTCTAAACTATTAGGTATTCAAGCCTTTATTGGAGCCGTTACTCTTACTTTTTGTCCACAGTTTAGTCTTAGCCTAACGAATAATTATGAACTATTTCATTACTTTCATCATAAATTTGGTGAGAATATCTGTATGGCCATTTGCGGATCAATTTTTATTGGAAGTGGTGCTCTCTTTGCAGCGTACATATTAAAATCTAGTGAAGTAAGGAAAATAAAGGAATCAAGAATTCTTTATTATACTTCTATTTCAATAATCGCTCTATCTAGCTTTATTATACTAGGCTCTGAAGTATACTTAAGTCTTGCTCTGTATTGGTTAGTGGGTGCAACGATTGGAGGACTATCAGTATTTGAGCTGAGCAGGGTCGTTAGAAGACATGTTTTTCATTATTAAGACTTAGATGATTTCTTAATCAACTCCATGATCTCATTAATTTTCTCTTCTGCATCTTTTTTAGAGCCTGACTTTACTGCATTCAACAAACAATGATTTGCGTGCCCTTCAAGGATTTGAAGCTCAAGTCCCTTTAGAGCACTTCTAATTGCCTTGATTTGGGTAAGTATATCTACACAATACTTACCTTCTTCAATCATACCTTTAATGCCTTTTACTTGACCTTCAATTCTATTAACTCTTGCTAAATGTGATTTGTGATCAGCACCTTTTTTTTCCATAACTTACTCTCTAAAACCTTATTTTAATTCCAAAGCCAACAGAGTCATTGCCTTCATTATCTGAAGATAGATTAGCCTAACGCTCCGCATCGCGCCATTAATACCCTATACCCCTATATTTTATACATACCCCATCAGGGTAAATCTCAATACAAGTATCTGAAATTAGATAATATTCTTAATTCTAAGACTATTGGAAACAACAGAAATACTACTTAATGCCATAGCGACACTTGCTAAAACAGGAGGCATCATAGGCCCACCGAAAATAACAAGAACACCTGCTGCAATTGGAATCAATAATGTATTGTAGACCATTGAAAGGAAAAGATTTTGTTTAATAATCTTCATAGTCCCTTCAGACAACTCAATAAACTCTAGTGCCTTTGAAAGATCACCCTTTACAATTGTAACGTCTGAAGCATTTATGGCCACATCAGTACCAGTTCCCATCGCCATTGAAAGGTCAGCCTTTGCTAATGCAGGAGCATCATTAACACCATCCCCAACCATAGCGACAGTCTTACCACTATTTTGAAGCTCTTCTAGTTTAGTTGATTTTTCAAGGGGAAGAGCATTTGCTATAAAATGATCAATGCCTAGTTCTTTGGATACAGCTTTAGCAATAATCTCATTATCACCTGTTATCATCCAAGTTTCTATGCCACGTTCTTTAAGTTGCTCTATTGTATGCTTGGAAGAGTCTTTGATTTTATCTCCAACTATAATTGAACCTACATGCTTCTTATTTTTTGAAATAAACACAAAGCTTCCAACTTGGTCTGTCATAATATTGTTATCAAGAAACACATTATTTTCATTTAATAATTTCTCATTTCCGATTAAATAGTCACTTTCATCAATTTCAGCTTTCAAGCCCTTCCCTTTTACTATCTCAAAGCTATCTGGTTCTTCTAGTTCAATCCCTTGTTCTTTAGAGTAGTTCACAATGGCTTTAGAAAGAGGATGTTCAGAAAACTGTTCAATTGATGCAACTTCTTTCAAAATAGCTTCATCACTATCTTTTATATTCACTTCAATTACAGAAGGTTTTCCTTCAGTTATAGTTCCAGTTTTATCAAATATAATCGTATCAATCCCAATTGCTTTTTCAATGATATCTCCACCACCAATCAATAAACCTTTTAAGGACGCTCTACCAGTAGCAACGACTACAGCAGTTGGTGTCGCTAGTCCTAAAGCACATGGACAAGCGATAACAAGAACAGCAATAAAGTTAGAAACTGAATTTCCCCAAATGGGCATAGGGCCTAGAAAAAACCAAGATAGAAATGTAACAATTGAGAAAACTATTACTACAGGAGTAAAAACTGAACTTATCTTGTCTGCATATTTTTGAATTTCTGGTTTAGAGTTCTGTGCCTGTTCTACAAAATTAATTATTTGCGACAGGAAAGTATCATTCCCTACTTTAGTTGCTCGATACTCAATAACACTGTCACCATTTATTGTTCCTGTAAAAAGTTGATCCCCAGCTTGTTTTGTCACAGGAATTGGTTCACCAGAAATCATAGATTCATCAATCGCTGACTCTCCTTTGATAATTTTACCATCAACAGGAAACTTTTCTCCAGGCTTCACCCTAATAACATCACCAACTTTAACATCTTCTATCTTAACTTCTCTTAACTCTCCATCAGTTATAAGCGTCGCATTCTTTGAACTTAGCTGAAAAAGGGAGTTTAGGGCCTCTGTAGTCTTTCTCTTCGCTTTTTCCTCAAAGTATTGTCCTAAGTAAACAAAAGAAATAATAAAACCGACTGCTTCAAAATAAACTTTTTGGGTAAGCCCCATTTGAACTGAATATTCAGAGAAAATAGTTATAAAAAAACTATAAAGAAAAGCAGCTGTAGTCCCAAGCCCTATAAGAGTATTCATATTAGACTTTCCACTTTTTAAGAAGTGAAGAAGAGATTTTTGAAACTTTAATCCAACCCATCCCCATATAGGAACACATAAGGCCAATTGCAAATACCAATTTACATCTTTAGAAGGCCAGCCTTTTAGAGGCCACATTGCCAAAGCAAATATCATAATTGCTAAAACGATTGAAATCACAAACTTAGAAAAGTTCTCATCAATTTTCTCTACATTAGTAGCCACTTTTTCATCATCAGCTATTGAGTAACCAAGAGACTTGATCTTCTCGATAACTTTATCTCTAACGTTATTGTCCTGTACTTCAAATTTTCCAGTTTCAACAGCAAAATTGACACTAGAGCTGATTACACCATCTAAGGATGCAACTTCCTTTTCAATTGAGCTGGCACAACTGGCACAGCTCATTCCCCCAACTTTAAGAGAAATCGTTTCCATATTATGCCTTTTTAATACTCTTTACACTAAAACCAAGCTCTATTAAATCATTTCTGACCTTCATATTTGAAAGATCATCACTACCGATAATCAGAACTTTTTGATCTTCTAAATTGACTTTGATTTCCTCAATATTATCAATCGATTGAAAATGCCCGGTTATTTTATTTACACAACCGCCACAATTCATACCTTCTACTTCTATATTCAATGTTTTCATATTGACCCCCATATACCCCCGCAGGGTATATTAGTTTTTACATTAAATCAAGTGCATTTTATTTTAACAAGTCCAAACACTTAGTTATCCCTCGAATATTTATCCCAGACTTGCGAATATAAATCTGCATTGTCTTTAAATCTTTCCATCCCCCCATGGACATGACCTTGATAGGCTCAATTCCTTTTGAAAGCATGATCGTGGCCCAAGATGCTCTTAGGTCATGAAAACGAATTAAGGGAAGGTCTATTTCTTTTAGGAAGAGCTTTAAATATTTAGCCTGCTCCCCTGTCTCCCATCCCTGAACTCGTGGAAGAACAAATTCATTAGTCTTATTTTTATACAGGTCTTCCACAACTGACAGTATACGATTCATGATCAAATGTCCCCTTAAAGACTTCTATTGGAAGTCCACCCTTCAGCGACGTATGAGGAATTATCCGATTGTATTGTTTAACAAATTTATATACTTGAGAATAAAGACTTCGAAAGTTTTTAGACTCTTTTAAATAAAAGCGTTGCTTGAACTGACGAAAGACAGCCTCAACCATGGAGCAAAATGAAAAGACTTTAAAATTGTCTTATACGTAAGATCCATGGTCTTTCGATTTGATAGCTTCCAAGCGACAATTAATCTTGAATAATTATCGATTACAATCTGCAAATACGCCTTATCTTTTTCTCCGTACTTTAGTTCTGTGAGATCAATATGCCAGTATTCATTAACCTTCTTAGCTCGTAATCCATTCTTATATTGCTTCTTCCTTCTATTAGGCGTTGTCCTTCTAACAATTCCGTGGAGCTTTAAGTACTTATACCAAGAGTCTAAGGAACAATGAAGTATACGATGTCTCTTACAATAGTGCATGAGACTGACAGTTGAGAACTTTCGAAACTGAGGAAGAGTTGCATACTTTATAAGAGTTTCGACTTCCTTGGCTGTTAGTTGATTAGCACGGTTTAAATTACATCTCTTATATTTATTTGTCTCACAACCGTAGGCCTCAACTCTCCATCTGTAATAACTGCTTGGAGAAACTCCAATAGTTTTTAAAATCTCTTTTAAGGTTAAAAAGTCACGAAAGGACTCAATCAACTCAATGGCCTGCTTCCGTTTCTCTTTACCTTTTAAATTATGAACTTCAACTTCTTCCAAAAACTTATGATACATTTTCTTTAACAATAAATTCTTTGCCTTTAGCTCAAAGTTCTCTTCTTTTAACTTTTGAACTCTATACTCATATGCAAATTCGCTTTCGACCGTCACTCTCTCCTTACTCTCTTTGAGCCAATAATTGATTGTCGTTCTTGGAATATTCAAATCAGGAAATAATTTTCGATTTCCACTTTCTATGATCATCTTTTTAACCATAGGATCGTACTTCCTATACGCCATAGAATCCTCCCTCTTTGTTAATTTTAATGGTCTTATACTGACGAAAATTCGTCACTCGGCTTCCGAATTCTCGGCTTTTTCACGATTAATTGATATGTTTTAGTGCTTTTTTGGTATTTTGGGGTTCTTTCGGGTGTATCACTTGGTGGAAAATGGAATAAAACAACGGTTTGAGACATCATCAACCGCAATCAAAATCATGAGGCATAGTATGCGTGCGATAATTGAGATATTTTCTTGCGATATTATTTACAGTAATTTCAGGAACAACTGTATTGAACTTTTCAAGCAAGGCCATAAAAAAAGAAGCCCTCTTGAAAGTTCAAAAAGGGCTTCCGTCTTTAGAAAGCTTTACAGAAAAATTAACAAAAAAGAACTAGCTACCAATTCCAGCAGCTTTAAGACCTTCTTTAGTTGGGCCTTTAACTTGGCAGCAATCAGCTAGTTTACCATTAACAACAACAGCGGGAACTCTTGCTATTCCAAGTTCTTTTGCGCGATTTGAAACAGATGAATCATTCATATCAAGAATGTTTATCTCACAGTTATCACAAGCGACTTCATTCACGAGTTCAATCGTGCTTTCACAAGCAGGGCACCCTGCACTAAAAATTTCGACTTTGTTTGCCATATAATCCTCCTATGTTTAATTACAAGCATTACATTGCTTTTTCACTGGAATTAAATTCCAGACCGAAGCAATTATTAAAACACCAATTCCAAAGTAAAAAATATAATCATTTTTAAAATAGTGGAACACCATTGCCACTATTGATCCAAATATACCTAAATATAGTGGCCCTAATCCTCTTCTTGCTTTCGCCTTAAAACCTAAACCAAAAAGTGCTACTCCTAGAAAAACAGCCATTAATATATAGAAATAAGTCCCCTTAAATAGAAAACCCAACCCAATACTAGTTAAAAAACCTGCTATAGCAGGGTAACAAAAAGGGCATGATGCCTTAGCAAGAAATGCCGCTCCAACCCCCGGCCCAATAGAAACTGTTCCAAGAAATCCAAACAACTTATTACTATTAGTAGAGGAAGTATTCTTTGTTTCTAACAATTTTGAAACTAGTAGCTCTACAGAGGGAACACCTGCTCCCTCATAAACTCTACAGCAGTTTGCTCCAGTTTCTGGCTCAACTCCCATTATATCTTTTCCATTTATTAACACTGTAGGAGAGCCATGCATTTTGGCATGTTCAGGAG
Organism: uncultured Oligoflexia bacterium; assembly: GCA_950061135.1. Classification (GTDB taxonomy): domain Bacteria; phylum Bdellovibrionota; class Bacteriovoracia; order Bacteriovoracales; family Bacteriovoracaceae; genus CATLVU01. Next base: position 18,781 of record CATLVU010000007.1, on the reverse strand, counting down.
CTTCTTCTGAGTTTCTATCCCATTCCTTCCATTGTGCACTTAACTTTGCTTTAGAGAAGGCTTTCACTAGGTTTGCCCGAGTTGATTTTACATTAGGACAATCTTTGTCAAAAATAAATTCTACATTTAACATTTTTTATCCTTTTCAAAGCATTCAAGAATTGGACATTCAGAAACTGATTTTTCGTTGTTTGAACATGAATCAACCATTTTTCTTAATGAACGCTTCATCTTGTTTAAGTCTTTTATCTTTTTTTCGACTTCATCAAGTTTCTGTTCAGCTTTAGCTTTAACTTGACCACATTTAGCGTTGTTTTTTACACGAAGTTCTAAAAGCTCTTTGGCCTCATTTAAAGTAAACCCAAGTTCCTGTGTTCTTTTGATAAACTTAATCTTAATAATGTCGTCAAAAGGATATTTACGATATCCTGACTTCGGAGAGGGTTGCTTGATCAAACCTTTTTGTTCATAAAACCTTATGGTTTCAACTGTCACTCCAGACTCTTTTGCTAACTTTCCAATAGTATATTCTTCTTTCATGAGTTCATTATAAACCCTGTGGTATACTACGGAGTAAATAGTTTTTTTACTGTGTATTTTCAGCAGGTTAGATAATTTGAAGCTGCTTCTTAATTACTTCTTTTAAGCAAAACTCAAACACCCATAATTATGAAAGCTAAAACTGATATATACTTCATTTTGTCACTTTTGAAAGTTCAAAAGGGACTGCCTTCATTAGAAAGTTTTATAAAAAATGACTAATTAATCACAATTACTTGAACAACATGATTCTTTTATAGGCTCTGCTTTTTTGATTTTTGATAGCTTCATTATGCTAATGCCACCTCTGATTACAACAAGAGAGACAATTCCTCCAATAATAAGGTCAGGAACATTACTCTTAAGAAAATATACCAAAGCACCGGAAAAAATCACTCCGGTATTAACGATTACATCATTAGCAGAAAATATCCAACTGGCCTTCATGTGAACTTCTCCGTCTTTATGCTTATGAATCAATATAAGACACCAGAGGTTAGCGATAAGTGCAATTACTGAAACCACGATCATATAATTAGACAGTGGCTCACTTCCAAAATAGAATTTTCTACCAACCTCGACCAAGCAAAGCAGGCCAAGAGAGATTTGCATAATTCCGCTAAAATATGCCGCCTTATGCTTCATTGCAATTGACTTTCCAACGGCATAAAGACTTAAACCATACACAAATGAATCAGCCAGCATATCTAGCCCATCAGCAAGAAGCCCAGTAGACTCAGCATAAAACCCTAAAATGATCTCAACAACAAACATCGTAAAATTTATACCGAGTAAGTATTTTAGCGTTTTCGCTTCTACACTAGGAGCGATATCTGGAATATCATGATCTAAAACCTCTTGAGAGCTTATTAAATCACCGGGAAGAGAAATAGCCTTTAAAGAGTCCAGTATCTGGTCTTTATCTACACTATGATAAAACTGCACAGTCCTAGACTCTAAATCAAACACCATCTTCGCGCTTGGGTCTAAGTTTTCCATCAATCCTTCGATCATTTTTATTTCAGAAGGACAATCCATTCTTTTTATATTTACAGATGTTTTTTGCATCTATGCCACCCTCTTTGCCAACTTTAGCCGACTCTATATTTGTTAAAAAATAGTGTTAAACACTATCTAAACTTTCGGAATTAATGGATATCTTATTTAATCAATGGCTTTGAATGAACCTAATAGGAAAGAAACTCTTCAAGTACCAAACTTTAACCGTCAGAGAATGAGATCGACAAAACCGATCAAGAACCCCCCCAAAAAGAAACAGATTATTTGCGGATTATTTTTATTAGCTTCCTCGCCTCTGTGGCTTTAAGCGCAGGAACTTCAACGGCCTTCTCTATAAAGACTAAGTACTCCCAAATACGTGGTGAGTGTGCGCCAAGAATCGTTAAGTTCTTTAACAATATATCTATCGAAAACTTTTTGATTTTGTAGTTTGTAATTTCAGATATAAGACTAGCCGAAATACCTGTTAAATCACTCAAGTCTTTCGGTTTCATTTTCTTCTCATTAGCAAAACGCACAAAGTGTCTACATAGACTCACTTTAACTCTTTCTTCAATCGAGAGAGAGCTTTTGCCAGTAACATGAGTTAATTCACTTTTTTTAGAATCATGAATTCTTTTTAAAACATCTTCATTTTTATAAGTCATATAGTCACCTCAAAAGTTCCCAGCACAGCGAAAAGAAGCAAGGAAGATAATAATACTTAATTATAACTCTTCAAAAAACAGATCAAAAACAGCCTGCACATCTTCAATATCAATAGAGTCGTAATCTCTTTCCTTAAGCTCTCTGTGACAACGTAGCGTTCCTTCGGCCTGATTAGATGCAAAGTAATCTTTAAAGTCTTCTTTAAAGCCTCTCACTTTCTTGTATCCACCCCTTTGTGTATTCTTCACAACAAGATCGTCGATACACCTTTTAAGTATTTCAAAGTTATCTCTAAACTTTAAAAGTAGTTCATAAATATAAAAGCAATCCTTCTGGGCAAAAGCAGGCTTTCTTCTATCCTTGATTATAAACTTTTGAATAAGATATGCTCCAGGGTTTGGAATTTGAATATCTATGTCTATGTCATTTAGTTCAGGAATGTTTTTTGAATTGATGGTCCAAGGATCAAACAAAGCAAGATCAAGATATCTCAAAGGTTGGGCCTTAACACCATCCTGAATTTCTTTAACTAATTGCCTCTTTCCTTCTTTATCGGGATCTCCTCCCTTCATAGGGCAAAGAAATTCAATTTCAAAATTCGTATCAGGCAATGTAAATTTGGTGATTATTTTATCTTCAATAGGCTTAGGGTCTACGATAAAGCCCTGCTCAGAGAGTCCATCAATTATTGATTTATTCAATATCGTTACTTTATCAGATGTTAAAACATCGAGGTCCTTTGTTGCAAGTACTCCAAGTCTACTATTTTGACCATGCTCATGATATTGATAAAGAGCATTCGCCAATCCACCAATTATTACAATCTCTTTATTGTAATCTTCAAGACCTACTAGAAGCTTCTTAAAAGCATCATAAAACTCTTTATCGATTTTTAATTCTTCCATCCCATGCTCCTAAAGTGCTTCTCTAGAACTCTCTCATAAATATAATCAGCTTGCTCCCTTCCTCTTCCTCCTGAATACTGAACATCTAAAAGAAGTTGGATAGGGTCCGCTATATTTAATTCTCTGTGCTCTCTAGCGACTTGTATAACTGGGAACTCGCTTTTATGTAAAACAAGCTTAATTCCATCCTCAGGATTATCAGAGATCCGAAGCTTCATTCTCTTAATAAATTTTTCTAATACATCCTCTTGGTCTTTCTTAGCATGAAAGATGACTGACTTGTTATTCGACCATGATAAGTCGAGTTCTCGACAAGCTAGATGACCACTCATGATAACGGCTAACTTTTTTTCAATTTGATGGCTTACTTTATGGAAATAATGGAATGCTTCTTCTCGCCATTCCTCTAAAGAGATCATTGGCCTTATCGGGGATAAATAAACTTCTTCCTTTCTAGAAGAGGAATAGTTCATCTCCCACATATCAAATAATTTCTTTAAGTCTCTAAACTGATATTCATGGCCATCTATATGAAGATACTCTTGTTCCTGTAAAAGCTTTACGAAGTTAAAACATGAACTTTCGCTTACGCCTGAAAACTTTGAAAGTATTTTATAATCATGAATTTTTCTTTGAAATTTAAATGGCCAGAGCTTTTCACTCAATCCATTTAACAGTAAACATTTTAACAACCATTGCTGAATAGGAGAAAATGAAAGCTTCTGCTTATATTCTTTTTTATGCAATTCAATTTTACGATTCAACTCTTTATGAATAGACCTTTCTAAAATACTCCCCTCAAAGTTCCCAACGAGCTTTCCAGAATCATCGATTAATATCCAATTAAACTCTCTACTTTCATAGCGATCAAAAAACTCGAGAGCATTATCTAAGAAAGAATCAGATAGTTTTTTTACTCTAGCAATTAAGAGGATTGGTAGGTCTACTCTCTTACTTTTTGAGTCATGTCTTAAGAAACGCCTTGAAGCAAAGCTTTCAAACATACTAGGAAGTACACTAGCATATCGAAGATCATGATATTTTTTTATTTCAATGAGATAATCCCCTCTATTAGAAGACAGGTATCCATCTACTTTTCCAAGTAACTTATCTTTTTCGGCTTCTTCAATTTCTGCCGCATTGAGATCAAGTCCTCTCAAAACGTCTTGAAATGAAAATGGGGATAATAGCTTATTTATTTCTTCTTCATTCACATTCATCTTATCGTTCATTGTACACTAAAGACTTAGTGTACACAAAATATTTAGTGTACACTGCATGAAACAATGTTACATAAAACGTCAAATCAACCACTTAGGTGGTTTCTAGGGTTTACCTAGGTTAACAAATCAGTCAATTTAAGTGAACAAGAGCTAACTCAGCTTCTATACCCCGCCAGGTTTAAATCAAGCTCAAAATGTCGCCCCAGAGGCGATAAAGCGAACCTAAGTTAAACGTGATCGTAACAAAATAATGTTACAAACACGTTTCCTGCGTTACAAATGAGTAAATCCATGCACATAGTCTGAACTCTAATATAAAATCAAGCCAAGATGTCGGCTCTAGGGCGATAAAACATCCTAAGTTATACAGATCTTAAACATAGGCAATTCTAGTCAGAAATATAACTATTACTTACGACTTTCAGCTTCGATTCCTTAAGAATTTTCCCCTTAATACTTTTAGCCGTAATTTCGACAGAAAACTCCATTTCAACACAAGGCTCAGTAGGTACAATATAAAAATGTGGCCATCTATCTTGTCTCCACCCTTGCCTCAAACTATCGGTTTGAAACTGCACTTGATTCTCTTTTATGTATGGGCCCCAATAAGGTTTTTTCACATTTGAAAGTATAAAGTTATCCATTTTAAAGCTTGGACCTGAAGCTTCTGTTGGGAACATATAATTTAAACTATCTGACAGCTTCATAGCCATTTCTAGCCCCCTCGAAACATTGCTCTTTAGAAGGTATTGTGGCTTTTTGGGTTTAACAGGATATGCTTCTTCATCTGGAAGCTCTTTTAAAAGAATTACTTTATCTCTTGGAAAAGTCATATGGACATGTATCTCTTCAATATAACTATCCGAATCATTTGTTAATACAGGAAGAACTGGAACAGCAAGAGCTTTTAACCTTTTAGACTCCCACACCCTCTTTGCCTTTACCTCCATCTCTTCAGACCAAGTACGTAACTTACGATGATACTGCTCAACCTCACTCTCTACATAAAACTCAGCCCTACTCTTAATATTGCTGAAATAAAAAAAGCATCTGAAACGATGCTTTTAAAAACTGTGTCTGGTGGAGGTGCCGACAGACTTGCAACGCTTTGTTTTCATTGAGGTCATATTAGCAAGTGTAGCCAAAATAGCCACGACGGTCCTATCTTTCGATAAACGTTATCACTACTCTTTTGTGTAACGTTTGGTTAAATTCATTTTAATACTAATCAGAAGTGTAGGCAAGTATCTAGTTAACTTATGCATATAAAAAAAACATCTATTTAATTAATTTGTAGAGCTGTTACGGCCAATATAAAAGTAAATCTGATCTAGAGTCAAAATGAGTTGCAATGCTCTTTCTCTCGAATAATCACCTACTTCAGCGATACCATGAGAAACGGAATGTCTTGATAATGGAATTTCATCTTTTTCGACATCAAAGTCTTTAAAAATAACGTCATTTAAATACCGAAAAAATAAACCAGGAAAACCTAAACTATCCCCATCCGAAAACTTATTTTTGCCACAGCTCAAGATATACTCTTTAAGCTCCCTCATCGTTGGTTTTCTTCCATGAGACAAATGAAAGTCCAATCGAATAATACCTTCAATTTCAGAAGATAAGTTTTTTATGCAGTTTATAGTTTGCTCAGAAGTCTTTGCTAGATAAGCATTCAAACCTGCATTTAATATATTTTTTTTATCTAAAAAAATAGAATTCCTCCACCAATATTGAGAAAATGATTTAACCCTCTCTTCATTGAAAGAATTTATTATTGACTCCTCTATATTGGTAAAGTCTTTATTCTCACTCGCTTCGCGTAAACGATCAAAATCTTTCCCTAATATTTGGACAAAAGGAAACCACCCAGTATCAAGTAGCTTATTAAATTGATCTTCGGAGGATAGAAATTCATACAATCCATAAAACTTTAACTTTTTATAACAATTCCCGAGTATTGTTGAGATTGAGTTTGACTTAAGCTCTCCTGAAAAATCAAAATAAAGGCCAAAGTTCCAGTCATTTCGAAATAGCCATATAAGTTTGTCACCATCCTTAATTTCTAAGTTAAAAATAGAATCTTTAAACTCAACTCCATCGATGTCCAAAATTTGGTCTTCAAATACAGCGTGATATTGTTTAATATCTACCTTTGGTCGAATTCTCATCGTCAACGGAAATCTTGTGTATATATGTGCCTTCTTTTCTCGAACGATTACAATAAGATTATTAATATCTCTGCTTAAATGACATGAAAATGGACTAAGAACCGCGTCAAAAAAAGTTTTATGATTTACCTCATAAGAATTAAAAAAACATTTTTTTAAAACTTGTACCAATTCACCTTCCTTCGCAGTACTCATAGAGATTCCACAAAGATCATCGACGTCGATGACTATAGGTTTATAAAGGTTATCTACATCTAGATTAACTTGGGCCAAAACTTTACCTCACTGCCATTTTTTCAATACTATTTACATTTTTTTGATCTGGAATCACTGGTGATACGTTCCAAAACTTCAAAAATAAAATTAAAAGAGCTAATCGATATATTCTATTAAATATCAAAATGATTAAATGATATCTTTAACAAAGGCTCAAGCAGATTTTTGAAATGTGCTTTATACATTTTTTCAAGTTCAGCTTTTTTGAATGAGCGCAGGATCGTTAATCTATCAATTACAATTACACTCTCTATTTCATACGGTTTTTCCCAAGAACCATCCACAGCTCTTAAGGCTTGAGGAACAAAAATAAATGAAAGTATATTATCTTTGATAGCTAAATACTTCCGAAGGGTGTCCTGTGCAATTGATTTTTGTTTCTTTACCCAATCTTTTCCACATGAGCACTGAGCGAATGCTACAACTGTACCTCTTCCATTATTCCTAGGAGCAAACTTTTTCCAAGATACCAGATCAATTTCTAAATCCCCCGACCTATTATCTGGTATTTTATCAAATTCTACGGTAGTAGGAATTTTGATATGCTTAGATAATTCTATAAATCTTTGTTTAACTTTATTAGACTTAAAAATATTGCTTACTATTCCACTTGCTCCAAAGTTAGCTACTATAGAGTTTTTTGGCATAAATATTTTTAGTATATTTCGTGAAAAGGATTCAAACTCTTTAGTCCATTTATGGTATTTTTTTTTGAAAAAAGATGGATTACTACTTATCAGTAATGAAAGGTATAATTTGTGACTATTATCTAAATTCTTCTTTAACGTAATTTTTCTTGTTTTAGGCTCAATTTGAAATGGGTAACTTGCTCCAAATAATGCTTTTCTACTCTCTACAAAGTTATAAACATCCTCAATTTTACCATTATTTGTTATTGATTCATCTATTCCATTAACATCAAACTCATTTCCAACATGTGAGTCAATATTAATATCATCCAAATCATCTATTGAAGCAATTCGACCATCTATAAACAAACAATACATTTCTAAGAAGTCTGCCCAATAGTTGTAGTACGTGGAAAAAGATGAAGGCTTAACATTACTTAGCGATAAATCAGTTACCTTTACGGTATAATCACTTAGCTTTCTCTTTGTCTTTTTTGAAGCTTTCTTTTTTAAGACTTTCTTTTTTGAGACTTTCTTTTTTGAAGCTTTCTTCTTTGAGACTTTCTTTTTTGAGACTTTCTTTTTTGAGACTTTCTTTTTTGAGACTTTCTTTTTTGAGACTTTCTTTTTTGAAGCTTTCTTTTTTGAAGCTTTCTTCTTTGAGACTTTCTTTTTTGAAGCTTTCTTTTTTGTATATTTTTTCTTTCCAGTCTTCATTCTAGCTCAATACTAAAAGTCATCATTAAAGAATGATGAGTGGATCATTTTAGAAAACTTCGAAATACTTTTTAAATTATCTAAATCAACTTCACTTAAATGATTTGCTCTACCTGACACATCAAGGGCCTCTTTCATTATCTGGTATGCATCATAAATATGTTTCTGTAAAAGTTCATCAGGGTAATCGGAGTACTGACTCGCCTCGGAAAGGCTTTTTCCCGAACGAAATGCATGTAGAGCCTCTTTAGACTGAACGACTTTATTTAAAACCTTCAGCTGTCTACTGTCACCAAGCCTAGTTTGCCCCTCACTCTTTTCATAAAGCCATGTACAATATTCTTTGTAATTTTTCTTATCAAGGTTTTTTATTGGATCTCGTGACTCGAATTCAATATTGAGAAACTCTCTAAGACCTGTAAATCTTAAGGAGTCATACATGTGAGAAAACTCAATACTTTCTTCACTTAATCCTCTAATTTTATAAAAACCATTTTCTTCCAAAATTTCAAAAAGCCAATACGAAACAAGTAGTTGTTTTGTATAAGGAGATTTACTACCAATTTTACGTGCAAGCTTTCTACATTTGTCCTCAAAAGAAGCTCTTCCTTTCAAGCTATTATATAGCTCATTTAAATATCTAGCCTTAGCTAATGGCCCCCAGCTCTTAATACCTGTAACGTGCCTATAACCTAAATAATCTAGTACTTCATTTTTAGATGGAAAAATGACAGCAGGTAAACTTGTAGGAATATTTTCAGGTTTAGATGATTCAAGAATTTCACTAATTGATCGGCTCTTGGTTTTAGAGATACCTGGATTATTTAAAAGTAAAGTTGCAGCTAACCTACGGTTCCCCTCCACAACATGGTAATCATTACCATTTTTAACAACTAAAATTGGTTCTCCTGCAAAAAAACCGTTCTGGGCTATAGACGACATTAGATCCAGCAATGACGCATCAAGTAACATCCATTCAATAATTTGTTTCTGTTTTGCCTTTCTAAGGCTTGAAGGAAGTCTTGGATTCTCCGGATCAAAAGAAAGTTGATCTAAGCTAATTTGTTCAATTTGCACAATTATTCCTTAAATTATTTTGATTCTTTATCGTAATATCATAACTAATATTTTAAGTCACAGTATAAATATCCACAAGAGGTAGAACATTAGATCAATGCGCCCTGCACCATTAAGTGCAAATATTATTTCTCCTGGTATTTAAGAAATGTATTTCCACGAACAATGATCTCGATAAGAGACGACAAATATGGCCTACAATAAACTCTGCATTTGCTTATCCACATTACTGCTAGGTAAAAAGTTAAGTCCCTCAGTAACTCCTCTTTCATCTATTCCAGCTAACCGTAAATAAACTCCGAGAGTTTTCAAATCCTTCCATCCACAAATCTTCATCACTTTAACAGGCTCCACTCCCGATCCAATAAGCTGAGTAGCGAAGCAAGCTCTCAGCGTATGGAAACGAATCTCGGGAAGGTCAATTGATTTACAAAACATCTTTAGAATCTTAGCCTGTTTACCACCAGTCCAAAGAATATGCCTTGGAAGAACGTACTCAGACTTAGATTGGTTCTTTATCTCTAAAAGCAAGGAGCGAAGCTCAGAAGAAATAGGTACACTACGCCAGTAACCAGCCTTGGTGTCCTTGAACTCCCCCATCTTAAAGTTATATGACCTCTCAACCTTAATTAAAGATACACTAAAATCTATATCGTCCCACCTAAGAGCATATAGCTCACCGTTTCTCATTCCAGTAAGAAGTGCCATGGCCCAAATGTAATACCAGTCATGATCCTGTACCTTAGCTTCATATAGAAGCTTTCGTATTTCATGAGGCTTAAGTATTTCGGGTCTCTTATCTTGCTTAATAACAACCTTTAAACCAAATACAGGACTATGGGAAACTCCCCTAATTGCTCTATTCTCTATTGCCCAGTTGTAAATCATGTTAATTGTGTTTTTAAGACGCTTTTGAAAAGCCTTACTTCTCCCTTCTTCAATTACTCGATTAAAAACTTCTCGCCCATCACCCTTTGTAATTTGTGTAGCAGGCCTATCAAGCCAACTTTCAGTCCAGCGATGAAGCATTGAAACATAATCTCTAATAGTTGTTGGGTTATAACTCTTTTCAATATAAGAAGGCTGGGCGACTTCAGCCGCCCATTTGGTAATGATCATTCTCCAAGTGAAACCATGCCCTTCTTCTTGAGCCACTCTCTGTGAAAGTTCTTGGATCAGTTTCTTTTCTTTACGAGTTGCTTCTGCCTTAGTCTTTAATCCTTTAATGCGTTTTTGACACCTGATATGAGGCATAGCTCTACTTCTAATATTTACATAAACTGAAAATCGAGAATCGCCACAAGGCAAAGTTTCTTGAGTTATGGCCATTACTACCTCCTATGAAAATGAAGCATCTAATAAGTGGTCAAGCTCGGTTCTTTTGAAATAGAGTCTTCGATTCCACTTTCGTTTAATCAAAATTCCCTTACTAACAAGAAGCCATACAGCATTGCGTGTCCTACCAAGATATAAAGCCGCCTCATCAGTGTTTAGCCACGTCTTATTTAAAAAAGTCTTTTCCATTTTTCCTCCTAATTCAGATTTGTAAATCCTACCAATCGAGCCTTCACTTCCTCATACGTTTTGGTACCACCTTCGTTGGTTTTAAATGACTTCATCTCAGCTTGCCCTTGAACAAATACTTCGTATCCTTTCTTAAGATATAAAGAGCAAAGTTCAGCTTGTTTTTCCCAAACAACGACCTTTCTCCAATGTGGAGGAACATCTTTTCCCTTATTAATAGCTACCGATAAATCGCAGACAGGCTTTCCCTCTTTTGTGTACTTAAGCTCAGGATTCTTACCGAGTCTTCCCATAAATGTTTCGTATGTATTTTGCATTTTAAATTCTCCCTCTCTTAATTAATTCCAACCTTCTTAAGTAAGAAATCATCAAAGGATAAGCTTTGCTTATTCTTCTTATTGAAGTCACTCCAAGCTCTTTCTAGTAATTCTTTTTTACTTAAACTTATTTCTTGAATCTTCTCAATATCCTTTAATGTGACTTTCTCAATTCCAAACAAGGCTAAGTCTTTAAAAGTAATTTCTTTGCCATAGTCTTTCTTATTAGTAGCTATAAGAAGATCAAATACCTTTCTAAGGCTTTCTTTATCCTTTGATAGATCGACAAAAAACTTTGTCTGGTCTGGATTTATTTGGAATTCAGCATTTGTATTTTTAGGCTTTCTTCCACGTTTTTTAACTAGTACATGTTTCGCACCAACATCAAAGTTCTCTTCTTTTTTTCCTTCTTCTATATTCATTTTTCTCACTCCTTATTTCTTACTCGCCCCTGTTTATTTAAGTTTACTAAATCATAGAGAGGGACTTTTTGACCTCCTTCTCGAACTGGTAGAGAGAGGGAGGTCAGAAATCATCTCGATAATGATTTGAAATTACTAAAGAATTTCACAGGGGCGAGTTTTGTTTAACTTCATTTGACAGTGTTTTGACTCCTATTTGATTTAAATAAATCATTAAAAGTGGTGCTATTACCGAGATAAAAACACTCTGTTTTTTGAGGGTTAAACTTTGTGGCTGTCATCTGTTTTTCTAAGATTAATATTATAGCTTCTTGAACACTTTCTTTCATTTCTAATAAATATCGAGCATAAGTTTTAAATAATCTCTCCTTATTAGTAATAAAAACTCCATAGTCAAAATTCTTCCCTACGCTATATCGCCTATACTTTTCCTTAATTCTGTTTTGTGCCTTCTGTGTTAATTCAACTTCAATTGCGAGATCAAAACACTCAGTATTTTTAACTAAGCTAAGTTTCGCATCAGGATATATCATATCGATTGGTAACTGATGGAACAGTTTGCCGTCTACAAAGTTTTTATGTTCTAAAAGCACTTGTATAACCCTACTTACAATTAGATCATGAGTTATATTTTCATCACAAATTTCATAGGTATAATCATAGCCTGTGTATTGAAGCCCTTTATTGGTTAAGTATATATGCTTATTTTTACGGCCTAATAATACTCCTTTGATTAATCCATGTGTTTCTAGTGTTCTAACTTTCTTTAATAGATTGTGATAACCAATTTCATAGTTGCACATATCTGATAGGCTTTTCATGTCTACAACTTTCCATTGGCCTACAATATTTATGATGTCTTCATAGACACCTTGAGGGATAAAATTGATACTCATTATCTATTCTCCCTTAGAAGGTTTCTTCTTTTGTTTTTTGCCAAAGAATCCTTATTTGAATTTTCAATGTTAATAATGTTTGTCTTTACCTCCTTATTTATAAATTTGACGTTCTCCCAAACAACTTTAGGATCAATATATTTAACATTTAATAAATCAACTTGAGTTGGGTAATGTCTTAAAAAAATACACTGACCTACATTTAAGTTTTTTAGTACATTAGAATGTACTATTAATTCCTCAACTACTCTTTGTGACCCCTGAGATTGCTCTTCTCCATCCTTGACTCTGAGAGTTTGTTTCTTTGTTTCAATAGTGCCAATAGACTCAGAAAAGAAGCTTGCTCCTTCTTTTATTCTTTGCTTAAACAAAAACCAATTAGATGTATTTTCTAAAACTTGTAGACACAATTCCTTATCTACTTTTGCAATATCACTTGGAGACTGAAAAGCAAAAGTCAGCTCTATTTTAGCTCCTCTTACTTTATTTAAAATTTCAATAAACTCATCTGTAATTACAGCTGAAAGCTCATCTATATAAAGCGCCATCTTGCTTATTTGATCATTATTAACAGGAGTAATTTCTCGGTATGTTTTATAGGCCGAATATGAGATATCACCTAAAATAATCTTTCCAAGTGCTCTAGATATTTCAGCGTAACCGAGTACTGGAAGACCTATATAAACACATTTTTTACTATCTCTTATATCTGCAAAGCTGAGTCCATCTTGTTGATTAAGCCTTGCACCAAAGTCAGATTTATTTATCTTTTTTAATCTTGATAAGATACCTTGTATATCATCACGCTTATATAGAACTTCATTTTTATTTTTTGGATCACTAATCTGAATAAGCTTATTATAAATACTTTCAATACTTAAATATTCATCTGACTCCTTTAGGATAGATACTGCATCTTCTATAGCATCTCTACATATTTGTGCATAATGCTCTTCACTCCAAGTAAAGGATTTAAAAATTCTATCTGCTATATTTGTTGTAGACCCATCTTTAACAGGGTTTAAACAGCGAGCACCTTCGCCATTCCAGTATTCAGAAAATACATAAAAATCTCTTCCTGTAAGTTTGCAAAGGTTAACAAAATTTAAAAGTGACCCGTTATCTCCTTTAGGATCAATAAACACGACAGGTTTTCCTTGTCTCATATCCTCAAACATTAAGGCATCTAATAGAACTGTTTTTCCTGACCCACTTGCACCAACAACTGCCGTATGAGTAGCTTTGTTTATCTCTGATCCAAAAATATTTCTTTTTGAAGTTACTGAGTAACCAATAGCTTCGTCTAATAAAGTTCTTCTATTACTTTTTAAATGCTCTCTTTCAATTTTTGTTATTTTCCCTTTATTTGTTTTATTGAGGACATACTTACTAAATAAAAAAGTAAGTCCTGCTGCCAATAGATGTGTTAGTTTAACTAGTAATTCTGATAATAAGTCTACTATTGGAATAAAAACTTCCCCAAGCCCTAGATCACTTGATTGTTTTTTACTGCTCATTTTTCTCTCCTTTTAAATTGTTTGTGATTGAATCAGGCGTCTCTCCATAAGCGTGTTCGTAAACATCAAAGGCTGGTATATAAAACGTTTTGCTCCCTTTTTTTACGTAGCGCTCTTTTGATTGATACTTAATTAAAAATTGTTTATTTACTTTACCTCTTAGCTTTTCAGGTAAATCCTTAACAGGGACTTGATATGTTTCTTTTTTATTTAAATTGGCATCGATACTAAGGTTTCCCAGTCCTATTTCAATTTCGTCTTCATTAAATTGTTTCTTTTTGTCTATGAGCATTTGATCTAGTTTATAGTTTCGTGGATCATCTTGATAAAGAGCATGACCTGCTAGTGCCGCAACTCCTGCTCCCAATAATCCAAATACTACACCATTAGCTCCTTTGCTCTCCTTGTTTGGACTAAATGTTGTACCAGCGATAGCTCCTGTAGCACCGCCTGCTAACGAGCTATAAATGAGAGTCTTTTTCATTGTTGAACATGAGGATATATTAATACTGATAAAGACTAATATTATAATTTTCATTTTTGATCTCCACTTAAATTTAATGAACTATTAAAGAAAACAAGAACTTGTTTTCCTGAGTTTATATATGAAATAGTTAAATTCTTTTCACCTGACTCAATAATCTTGTTTTGAGCGTTTTTAGAAACGCTACTTAATCCCTCTAGAATTTTATTTCTTGCATTGTTTTGATTAAAAGTTCCAAAAGGAGAATTAATCCCTCCTTTAGCAACTTCAAATGTAGACCCTAGAAATGATGCAAAAGAAGAAGTTAAAAAAGCTTTTTCTTCACCTGAGTAATAATAATCAGCAATCATTCCTTCTGCGCCGTCTAGATCCCAGATATCAACGTCAACTTTATACTCTGAATCATCAATCACCAGTAAGTCGCACTTACTTGGCACTCTTTTTTCAAAGCTATAACCTATACACCTAAGTTCAGCGCCGCTGATATCTGAATCATCATTTATTCTGACAATAAACTTAGACGGTTTAATATTCATAGCTAGAACTGAATTTAATAAAACTCCCTGCATTCTTGAAAGAGCTGTTATCTTTTCATCCTTTTTTCTAACAATTAATCTTTTTTCTGATCTTTTAAGCAGCTCCAAAATAGCTATATCTTTTTCAAGTATGTTTTTTGTATGTTCATCAAGTGAGTTTTTTCTAGAAGATAAACTCTTTCTAGTCGTTTTAATCTTTTTTTGAGATTGATCGTATTGATAGCGATTCATTTCTGATATTTCACTAAAGCCACTAAAAGCATCAAAGCTTATGCAAAGAAAAAATAACCACTTCATAATGCTCTTCCTTGATAATAGATCATTTTTTTATCAAGAAAGATGGGAGGTCCCTTAGATAAATAACTTTTAGATTTAATAGTTAATTCATTTACCTTTACAGGCGAATTTAATTTATTGATAAAAAATAAAGATTTTGGACATTCAAATAACTGATAAGTAGGTGTTTCTTTTAAAAGTGTGAAATAGGTACATTTTTGTGCCTGTTTTATTTCAATGTCTTTGTTTGAAAACTCTTCACTGTATTTTAAGTTATAATGATATTTCTGATCCTTTAAAAAGGTTATGAAGTTTCGAGAAAAACCTTTTTGTTTTGGCTCAAAAACAAGACTTTTGCCCTTGTTTAACTCATATATCTTAAAATCTGCCTCGATGCCTCCTACAAAATCTTGAATCTTACTTGGAAAGTTAATACTGGTTAGGTGTGACATTGATAGGAATACCGTAAAAATATGTCCTGAAATTATATAATAACTCATAGATTGTCCTTCCATTGATAAGTGCTAATAATTTTTTGCTCTTTTACATCAGAGATTTTATATAAATGAGTAAAACTAGAGTTCTTTTGAAGTGAAACTAAAAAGCTTCTATATCCTTTAGGATCTTGAGCTACTACATCACAGTTAAAGCTTGATCGCTGTTTAATAAGCTTTATTTTTTCAATTTTAAATTTATGATCTTTAACAGCTTCTAATACCGACTTATCAAAAAGCTCAGTTGATGGATTATTATTAAAAAAATCATTCATTCCTATATGGCATATCTGTAAAACACTATATTTATCATTATTTTTTTGTTGTCCTAGAAATATCCCTGCTCCTAAAATTAGAATATGTATTAGAGAGCCTAGGAGTGCGATATATATTAGGGGTCTTTTGATACGATCTATTGATTGGGCCATACTTGTGTATTGTTCCATTCTTTTCTCCTTTCATTGTTTTTTGTAATTGATTTGAACTTTGCTGAATCGTTTTATTGGTTGAGTTTGGTAAGTCGTTATTAATTTTTTGGTATCTTTTGTTGTTTACGTCATTAGGTTTATTTTCTAATGATGAATTTGTAATTGCTGAATTATCAGTACTATTTTTTTGAGATGAAAAAATATTTTTTGTACCTTTAGCAAGTTTGTAACTCTTTCCTACAGCATTTGATGCAAGTCTTGTCTTAGGCCCTAATCTTTCACCTGTAAGAGCAGCCGCAAAATTATTAGTTGTGGCTTTTGGAAGATTCATTACATAATTAGCCCCAATTGTTGCAATTATTCCTCCTGCCTGTGATATTCCACTTCCATTTAAGATCATGGCCCCAATTAATGGAGTAAAAGCTATAAATAACGTTAGAATAAATAAAAAAGCGGTTCCCATCATTGAACCACCAATGATATTGCCTGAGACATATCCGTTATTGATTTCTGTACCAATCATTGAAATAATAAAGACAAGTACGTGTGGCACTATTAGGCACCATAAATAGCTTAAAATAGCTCCTCGAAGTACGTTCCCCATAGATGGAAATAAATAAATTAAACACGGGATACCCATTAGGCCATAACCTAGATAATAAACTAATGAGTAGACGACTTTTAAAATTATAAAACAAAGTTTAGTAATAAAGTATATTGTTATAGTAAAGCCATCATTAACGAATGAATCAAATAAATGATGTTTTATAAAGGCCATAGTTCCTGTTAAAAAGTTTTGATCCTTAAAAAAATCTTTTTCATCATTCTCGCTAAGTACATTCCTATGCGAAATACCTTCAAAAAAATCCATTAGTAATATGTTTTGTGATTTTTGTTCTTTTAATACCTGATCAGCAGTATCCATGGATGAGTTAATTGATTGTTCGTAAAAGCTTGTAACTGTTGTAAGAATTAAAACACTAATAAATGTTCTTTTAACGAGGCTAAAAGGTTCTAGTCTATCTAAGTATTCAATGATGACGGCCAAAATAAAGACAGAAGGGATAAGACTTAAAAAGAATAGTCTATACTCTTCAATTAAACTTGATAGATTAAAGCTTTGAACTAGTAAAAGCTCTTTTACAATGCTCATAGTCTTTGATCCTTAATATTTGCTTTCTGACTTTCCTCAGGAACACCAATCCATTTTTTATAGAACTGTTCTCTTCTAAGCTTTTCTAGTGATTCACTTTTTTTAAGTCCTAAATTAATTTTTTGGTACTCAAGATTATCTCTTCTTATTTTTGATAATATCTTTCCATTCAGTGCTGTATTCATCGCTGTGTTTTGAGAATGTTTACTAATTGATCCTGCACTTGCACTGTTAATCTCTTGATTATGAACTTCTTTTTCATCCTCGATTGAGCTAGCAACTTTATCCCAATATCTATCAGTAAAGTTTTGAGCTTCAAAAACGTCTATCGCCATAAAGTCAATATTGCTTTTAAGTCCCTGAAGGTTTGTTTTAAGATTCAGCATAACTCTGTTAAGTTCTGATAAATCTTTAGGTTTCATCTTTTTAGCAGTTTTAAGATCTTCAACGTGTCTTTGAATTCTTCTTGCTGTAAAATAGCGTCTCATAGCGATAAAATTGTATTTATCTATTTGATCGCTTGTTTTTTTAGCTACTTCTAAAATTTTAAGAGTATTTGAAACAGTTGATGCTGTATTCGAAACGAGTGTTACTAATGCCGCTGTATCGCTATCAGGAACAAAGAATGTACTACTGAATACATTAACGTTCATAATTAATATAAAAATCATTTGAATGATCTTCATGCTTTAACCTCACAAAAGAATTAATTGCTGTTTGATTCGAGTCAAAAAATTCACTGAATTTATTTAAGAAAGAATTAAGTTTTTTATCCTTGCCGGCCTCTGTATGAAAAAGCTCAAGTTCTAAGGGTGATAAGTAATTTTTTAGAATCTTTCTGTATTTATTATCCGTTGATTTTAAATAACACTCAGAAAATACATTTTTTTCAAACTCAAGGGACTTGATGTTTGTGATATCAAAATCAGTGATATCTATTGCCTCATTGATTTCTTGAGGAAAAAAGACTTTAAAATAACAATTATTTGTAATCGAATTAGCAAGCTCATAGCTTAAACTTGAAAAGTCATTCAAGGACTGAGAAATAGCAATAGGAAATGCACCAGATTTTCTAAAAGTTCTAAAACATTCGTCTATATACAGACTATGATCTTTTAAAAAACTCCAACACTCATCAAAAACTAAGATTTTTTCTTGCTTTGAAATATTTTTAAAATACTCAAGAGTATAGATAACAAGGGGTGCAATTATTGATTTTGGATAGTTTTCTACATCGATATACAAAATGTTTGATCGTTTAGTTTCTTTATCTGTTATGTAGTCTTTAAAATCTTCAAAATATAAATCAATATCAATAAAACTAGTTTTTAAATTTTCAATAAGAGATAAAAAACAAGAACTATTTGGGATATGCCTTTTTATCTCTTTTAGAAGTCGTCCACGTTCAAGCTTATTAAACTTATTTTTATCAACTACGGATAAAATAATTTCTCTAATATACATTGGGTCTTTAAATTCAAAAGGATTAAACTTCTCAGTTAAAAATTGACCATCATGATATTTTGTA
>CATLVU010000006.1 GCA_950061135.1 uncultured Oligoflexia bacterium | reverse complement strand
GCATCTAAAACAATTCCAAGAGCAGCTTCCGCATCAGCTAAATCCCCTAGAGACTCATTACTTGGAAGAGACAGGTTTGCAATCACATCAACAAAATTATTATAAAGATAAATCCCTTCACAAAGACGCCTTTGAATAACCGTAGCAGTCACAGGAGCTTTTAAGAAATCTGAACCTTCGCCGCTGCCAAATGTTCCACAAGTATTTGCTTGAGTCCCTAAAAATGTAACCCAATCTGTGGCATCTTCTGTTGCGTAAGAATAAATACAAACATTATCATCTATTGTTCCTTGCCCTTTATCACCCGCACTATTCGTATTTCCATAAAGAGCAAAATACTTGCCCATCTGAACCATTAACATAAACAAAACTTGCATGGACATATCGCCAGACTTTCTTCCGCCAAACTCTTCCGTTCTAGCAACTGTGCTTGGGGCACCTGATGTACCAGAACTAAGTATAGTATCAATAGCTAGCATTAGATATTGATATGCTTCACTATCAGCTTCAGTTTCAGTTGATGTTGAAAAACTTGCTAAAGAATTAAAAAATGACCCAGGATCAAAGTCTTCTAAGTTCCCACCAAAGACAGCATCTATTTCGTTATACCCTGCAAAGCAAGCATAAGTAGATGCATACACCATAATATAATCTGGGTTATCATCCTGAAAATTTACTTCATCTAAGGCATCTTTTGCTTTTGAGCACCTAGAATCATTTAAAAAGTATTTTGCTTCATCGATAGCACTTTGAACTTTTACTTCTGCTGTAGGCGCACAAGAAACAAATAAAATTAATAAAAAAAGAATACTAAAGTTCATTACTAACTCCTCTAATAGTATAGAAGAATCAGCTGTTTCTAGGTATCAGGAAAGAATTCCCGCTTTATTTCCGAGCAAGATAGTCTGCTAACTTTGTAATACCTTCTGCAAACGGGGCTTTTTCTAGTGTTAAACTCATTCTCGCTGAGTTTTTTTGCCCAAATGAACTTCCTGGCACTAAAGCAACTCCTGTTTTTTCTAAGATATCGTTAACAATTTCAGTACTATGATCTTCCTTTTCTCTGTTATCGAATTTTTCAAACATAGGCATTCTAGAAAAATCTAAAAGGTAATAAAAAGCTGAAGTTGTTTGGTAGAAACAATGATCTAGCCCTACCGCTCTAAATGCTTCACTTACTAGTCTTGTACTTTCTCGAAGCTGCATCTTAATTGGATCACAAAACTTTTCAAGATTATCAAAATTATATTCTATTAACGCTCTTTGAATTAAACTATTAGGTCCCGATGTCGTTTGACTTTGAATTTTAGACATTCCCTTAATAATTTTTTTATCTGCAATACAATAGCCTATTCTAAGGCCTGTTGCTGCTAATGACTTTGAAATCCCATCAACGATTAAAGTTCTTTCTAAAACTTCTGGTCGATATTGATAGAAATATTTTGGAGCTGGGTCAAAATAAGCAATATCACTATAAACTTCATCACTTATAACTAAGAGGTTTTCATGCTTAACAACTAAATCTGCAAAAGACTGCATCCACTTTTCTGTATAGTGAATTCCTGCTGGATTATTAGGGCTATTAATTATAATTGCTTTAGTTTTTGAGCTAATGGCCTTTTCTATTTCGTCAACGTATGGAGTGTAGGCGTCAAAGCCATGAGAACTTACGACGTGGGGAACTCCCCCCCAAAACTTTATCATTTCTGGATATGAAACCCAATATGGAGCAAGTAAAATTACTTCGTCTCCTGGATCAATAATTGTTCCAAGAGCATTATAGAGTGAATGCTTTGATCCATTACTGATAATACATGAATGTCCTGAGATCTTACCTTCGATTTCACGTTTTTTTTGTTTGTAATCCAAAAATTTCTTTCTTAATTCCTTAAAGCCTGAGATAGAGCTATATTGATAACTTTTTAAGAAATTTAATTGCCTTGCAAGCTCATCTTTAAACTCTGAGCTAGGCTTAAATGGAAGCTGACCGTTAGTCATATTATAAACGTATTTTCCATCTTGGATCATACGATTAATTTTCTCGTTCACTTTTAAAGTGATACTGGCCTGACTTTCTTTTACTCTTGAACTTAAATACATTTTTATCTTCGCTTTTCTAATTCATCAAATACAACTTGTGGTACAAACTGCTTTATATCTCCCCCATGACCATAAATCTCTTTTACTAATGAAGAAGAAATATAATAGAGATTTTCTCCCGTTGTAAAAAAGACTGTTTCTAAATCAGGATTTAGTTTTCTATTCATTGAAGCCATTTGAAATTCTATTTCAAAATCCCCTGTTGGACGAAGGCCTCTCACAATCGCATTAATATTATTTTTTTTAGCATAATCAACAATAAGGCCGTCCCACTCATCTACTTGAACTTTTGGGTTATTTTCAAAAATCTTTAACAAGATATCTTTACGCTCTTCTTTTGTTAGTAAATTTTTTTTCAAAGGAGACACAGCTATTAAAATCGTTACTTCATCAAAAATTGAAATTGCTCTTTTTACAATATCAAGATGTCCTATAGTAAACGGGTCAAATGATCCTGCATATAATGCTTTTTTCATACTGTTTCCTTTGTTTATAAAAGTATAAAACGAATCCTAGAATTCATAAAGAGCAAAGTAGTGAGAACTATGAGTTAAAACTTTATCTGGAGTTCCAAATTTTTGCTCAAATTCCGTGATGGTCATTGTCTTTTGCGAACAGGCCTCTACAACGACAATAACATCAATCAAACTTTGATTTGAAAGCAAATCAAAAAATTCTTGATATAATTGCTTTTTCTCATAGGGAGGATCAAAAAAGATAAATGATGGAGTATCTAGCACCTGTGAAAAGTTTAATTTTTTATAATCGGTAAATAAGACCTGAAATATATCGTCTTTTAGTTGAAGTTTTTCTTTAAATGATTTTATATTTTTTTTTAAGATAGATAGAGCTTTCTGAGAGTTTTCAATAAAAATTACTTTTTTTGCTCCTCTTGATATCGCTTCTAGCCCCATGGCCCCTGAGCCGGCACAAATATCAATGAAAGTATAATCTGAAATATCTTGATATCGATCAAATAATTTTCTTCTCAGCATGACCGATGTTGGACGTGTAATATTCTCAGGAGGCACTTCTAAAACATGACCTTTACCAAGGCCCCCTAAAATTCTGATACTCACTTTACAGTACTATGCTGATTTTTTCTGATGCCAGTCTGTTAGAGGCAGAGTAAATTTAAGTCCACCTTCAAGCTCCACTTCAAATGAATCATGAGTAACAACGCAATGAACGGTTTTGTCACCGGCCAAAAAGCTTAAATCAAGAGTTGTATTTCCCTCAACTGAGAAATTCATACTTGTTTTAGACATAGGCGCTTCATTGTGGTGCACTTTTTGAGGATGTAGCTCTTGAACTGGCTCCGCTGGCTCATCATTAAAGCTGTCTTCAATTTCTTGCTCTTCTTCAGACAACATTTGTGGAGCAGGTTCCTCTTGGGCCATTACTGCCTCAGGCTCCTGACTTGGAGTGTCAACACTTTCTGATGAACTCTCAAGGCTTTCAATTTCGTTCATTATGTCTTGTAATTCATCATCGTTAAAACTTTTTCCCATAGTTTTCCCCTTTAATACTAATAGGATACTTGTCGGATTATCAGTCAAAAGGTTTAGAAAGATTTTGCATTGAACAAAAAAATAAAAACTAATGACAAATTGCATACAGTTTTATACAAAATTACTTCGCTTTTTAACGCTGTAAACAATTAATTTTATTTAAAAAATATACTTTTTTGGGGAGAAATTTTTTTTTGAGTAATAAGGTTTTTTTGGCCAAAAACTGGCTGGCCCATTCACTTGATGAGACAACGAAATCAATCGATGCTGATTTAACTCAATCTTTTCAAAAACCTAAAATCAATCCTCAGGCCCCATCTGCATTTAGTCCCTTTATTAAAAAAAGTGAACCGAAACAGGAAGAGTCTAAATATAATAAATATTTTACTCCTGGATGGACTGGAGACTCTCTATTATCAAAAGAAGTAAATCAGTTAAAAAAAGTTTTAGACCTTATTTTCGAAGATGTTTTTTACAAAATCAAAAAAGCACCACATTTCTCTAAAAAGATACAATCAGCAATTTTCAGCGAATTCTTACTTTATACAGAACATCAAGCGCTAAACCTTTCAGAGATTGATAATATTCAGGACTTTTGGGAAAATGTTCAAAATGATAATTCTCCTTATAAAGATGAGCTTACGCAGTTTCTTAAGATATTCAGCTTAAGAGTATCTTCAATCTATCTCTTAAAGGTTCGCTTCATCTTAACTTTAATTGATAATGAAAATATCCAATTTAATTTAAAATACCTCTTGTGCCCTAATGCCTTTATAACTCAGGTCTTTCCCAAGGGAAGTAGTTTAGAATTAGATATCTCAGCATTTGAGCAAAACGTTTTTAGCTGGTATCAGCCAGACCCATCCCTAGGGGACACCTTGCTTAAGTATAGGGACATTTATAAAAAAATTAGTATTCATGAACTTATTAAGAATATTTCTATCAAAATTGAAAAATCTTCGGGATATAAATCTTCTTATTCACATAGTTTAAGTCATCAACAGTTTGGATTATTTTTAAACTCCCTACTAATAAATATCCCGATCTGGTTGAGCTCATTTCAAGAAAAGAAAGAAATAAAACTTACTGGCAAAACAAAAGAACTTGAAATAATAAGTAGTCATTACTCTGGCAACTATCTTGAATCTCTGTCTCTATCCCATTGGTTAGCCCAAAATAAAAATAAAGACATAAAGTGGGATCAAGTTCTTTGTCCTGAGTTTTCCAAAAACTCTTTTCGCTCAGGTCTTTATTTGAAAATTTTTAATGAGCTTCAGGCCCTAACTTTTCTGGCCAAGATTGCTCAAGGACAAGGACATGAGCCTAAGAAGTTTGTTTGTAAAATAACTAACGCTCATATCGAAAACAAGTATTGTTCGGATGATATTCAAAAATCATTTTGGAGTAATGATGACCAATTTTCGACAGCGACCTATGACAGAGTTGTTATCAATCTTGCACGTTCTCCTAAGAATAATCCACAACATCATTTAATTACTACAATTCAGCAACAAACAGAGATTCTAAAACAAAATGGATATCTTTTCGTTTTATCCAATAAAAAACTCTTCTTACCAAGTTTAAAAAGCAAACTCGTCACTTTACTAAAAGAATTCAAAGTTGAGTGTATTCTAAACCTAGATAATATTTCAGGGAAAGGTGAAATCCCACATTATATTTACGTACTTTCTAAACAGCTACCAGATGAAACGCGTATTAATAAAAAAACCTCATGTTTTAACTTTAGACTTTCAGGAAACCTAAATACATTTCAAGACTTTCATCAAATTACAAATCTAGTTAATATTTTTATGGAAAAGTTTTTAGGTGATCCTCCTCCGATTTATCAAAATCAATATCATGATTGTAAACTGGAGTTTCATCAAGATGCTGTTTTGGATGGAAAACTTATTCATGCATCCAACAGAGACTCAAGTAAAGTCACTCATCCCTTATTTTTTGAAAAACTAATGAAGGTTTGTAGACCTCTTGATTATTTCTTCTCCATGAAGCAGATTGACTTTCACCCTGAAGTTTCTGTTTCAGATGATGAATTTTATCTACAAGATGAGCACAACCAATCACTTGTTAAAAGTCCATATTCCTTGATTGTAGATCAAAGGTCTGGAGAACAAACATCGATAGAAATAATTAAATCAACTTCTTTAGAAGCTAAGTCTTATGAATATGGACATTCTGACTGTTTTTACTTTGAGATTACACCAAAATGGCCATCCCTTAGCATTAATTCAGTTAAAGACTATTTAAACTCTTCGATAGGAAGGCAGATCATAGATTTAACTTTTAACAACGAACAAACTAAAGTTAAGAGAAACCTTGCTAAGATTTTATTACCAGTATTTTTCGCACAAAATGAAAACCTGCCTGATCATATTTTAAAAGGTTTATCTTTATTTAAATTATCTGATTCTGAGATTTTATCAAAACATCCAAAAGACTTAGAAAGAGACTTTAATCGAATTGATATGATTCTTAACACAATATCAAAAGACTATCCGGGACAAGTTTTTTCACTACTCTCTTCTTTTAGTAACTCTTTACAACTGGCCCTTGATACACTTAAGAGTAATGGCAAAAATACACAAATAAATTTTAATAACCCTATTATTAAAACTCCATTAATTTTAACAAAGAAAACCGCTCTTTATCCCAATAACAAAGAAGTTTATATTTCATTTCACACAAGTGCATTGAATGAAATTCACAGGCCATTAACAAAAATATCTCTCGAAATTGATCCTGAGTCAGAAGATAATGATTACTTTTTAAATCTTTACTCTGATGATGAGCATATTGCCAGTATTTATTCTTCCAATGGAATGATTCAATTTATACACTTTCTTCTTACTCAAGTTTATAACGTACCTATATCTAATATTTTGCAAGGGATACAAGTTCCATCAATACAAGATATAGAGAACCTAATCCAGTCTTATATAACTTTAAAAGAAGTTATTGAGCAAATAAGTAAGAAGCTTCCTCTGACATATAACCGATTAATCAACTATATCATTTCACAATAATCCCATCTTTCTTTTTTTAGGTTTTCGCTTACACTTAAAATAGGAGTAAATTGTTGAAATTAGAGATATTAAAACGTCGAAAAAGCATTTATGAAAACTTAAAGCATAAAGCCTTGTCTTTTGAGGACAGAGGTGACTCTTTGAATGAATATCTTAATGACCAATCATTAATGGCCCAACGAGACTTTACTCTAAGTAACCTTGAAGAACTCAAGCAAAGAGTTTTGAAGTCAGACTTTATTTTTCTTGGTGACTTTCACACATTTGATCAAAATATTAGAAATGCCTTAAGAGTAATCAAGGTTCTTGAAGAAAATGACTCAAAATTTGTCATCGCTCTTGAAATGATCCATCACTCAAAGCAAGTTTGTATTGATGCTTATTTAGAAGGGCATTTAACTGAATTAGAGTTTTTAGATTCTATCGAATATAGCAAGTCGTGGAAGTTCCCATGGACTCATTACAAAGTTCTCTTTCAATTGGCCAAAGAAAAAGATGTTCATTTACTTGCAGTTAATACAAGTGCCGGCTTAAAACAAAGAGATATTTTCTGCGCCAATCACTTAAAGAAAAACCAATATCTTTTTAAAGATGCCAAATGCTTAGTACTTTATGGAGAACTTCATATTGTTAGTGACAAAATCCCAAAACAAGTAAAACAACTTTTTCCAAACTCCACCCAACTCATTATTCATCAAAACTTAGATGAAGTTTATTGGAAAACAAATGAACAAATTACAGAGGCCCCGATCTTTAAATTTAATGAAGAAGAGTTCTGTATCCTCTCCTCTCCCCCGTGGATTAAATATGAGAGCATGCTCTATTGGTATGAGAATCTTTATAATGACCCCGACTTTGACTTACATGAATACATCATTGAAACAGGAAAGAAGTTTTTTTCTGAGGATACTCAAGAGACATTTTCAAATCTAGTTCTTGAAATGAAAAATATAGTAGGACTTAATATTAATGACGAAGTTATTGATGACCATAATCTATATGATCATATCAGTATTGATTACGTAGAGGACCAAATTGATGAGCTGCCAGAACATTTCAAGGAATACTATTGGGATTTACTAAAAAACGGTGAATCATTCAGACTTCCAAATGAGAATACTTATTACTGCTCAAGTTATTCATTAAATAGAATTTCCTATATCGCTGGAACTCATATTTATTACTCGTTCCAGAAAAAATCATTAGACCAACTGTCTTTTAATATCGAAGAAAATTTTATTAATAATATTTTCGAGTCTTGTTTTGGTTATTTTTTTTCAAAGCTAATTAATCCTCATCGAAAATGTGACTTATACCAAGACTTTCTTTTACAAAAAAGACTGAGAAGAATTCACCTGCTCATTGAGATCATTGACTACCAGTTTGATTTTTTAAAGCTCAATTCATATTCTACAGTTGAACAAAAAAAGATTTCTCAACACTTAGGACATTTTCTTGGTGAATACTTATATTTTAAAGCTTATAAAAGTATCATCCAAACTAATGCCATAGAAAACTTACTCGGATTGATACCTTGTTCTAAAAGTTTAGAATTTCTCATGAAAACCATTCTTAATGATATTGATTTTAAAAAGCATCAAAAAAGGTTCTTTTAATGAAAGTACTTGTTCAGAGAGTTAGTGAAGCACATGTTGAAGTTGATCAAAATATTATATCATCTATTAAACACGGCTTTCTACTTTATGTTTGCTTTGAGTCCGAGGATGATATTGAAAAGATTGACCATGCAATTTATCGTATTTCGAAGTTAAGAATTTTCGAAGACTTAAAAGGAAAAATGAACGATAATATAATTGATGTAAAAGGCTCGATTTTGTCAGTAAGTCAGTTTACACTTAGCTGGGATGGAAGTAAAGGCCATCGGCCAAGCTTTGATCTAGCGATGCCACCACAACAAGCTAAAATATTTTACAAATTATTTAATGATAAACTAAAAGAACAGGGAATAGAGGTTCAAGCTGGTGTTTTTGGGGCTGATATGCAAGTTCATTCAACGAATGATGGCCCGGTTACATTCCATTTAAGCTTTTAATAGAAATCATCATCTTCGTCATCGTCGTTGTCTTGATTTCCAAACATAAGATTTCTCTCAAAATCATCAGGACTAGTGGCACTCGCCCGCGCTTCCTCTAGAGAAATTTTCCCTTCATTATATAAATCTGTTATATGTTGATCAAAAGTTTGCGTTCCCGATCCTTTTTTACCTTTTGTAATATAGGTATAAATATCAGAAGTCTTTGTAGAGTCTGCAATCGCTTCTTTTATCCCAGGAGAAGTGATCATAATCTCTTGAGCTGCAACCCTTCCTTTTCCATCAACAGTTTTCAATAATCTCTGACTAACTGTCGCATATAAATTATCAGCAATTCTTACTCTTACGGCATCTTGTTCTTCAGGAGGGAACATCGAAATTAAACGCCCAATTGTATTTAATGCATCTGTCGTATGAACTGTACCAAAAACTAAATGCCCAGTTTCTGCTGCTTTCAATGCGATACTTATTGTTTCTGCATCTCTCATCTCCCCAATGAGAATAATGTCAGGGTCTTGCCTCAGGGCTGATCTAAGGGCCGCTGTAAAATCATCAGTATCTTCACCTATTTCTCTTTGGGTGATTCGAGCCTTGATGGGGCTGTGAATATACTCGACAGGATCTTCAAGAGTTAATATATGAACCGCTTTATTTTTATTAACATAATTAATCATCGCTGCAAGAGTTGAACTTTTTCCTGAGCCTGTAGCTCCTGTAACTAATACAAGTCCATTATGAGTCATTGCAATTTTATTTATACTTTTAGGTAATCCCAGTTTTTCAGTGGTAGGTATTTCAGAGTCTATAATTCTAAGGATAATCCCCATCTTTCCTTGATAGCGCATAAGATTATATCTTAGACGACAAAGTTTAGGGATTTGAAATGAACCATCTAGCTCTTTTAAAGTATCAAGCTGGGCTTTAGCATTTTCATCTTTAATTAAAATCTTTGCACAGTCTTTAACATCATCATAAGTTAATGGGTCCATTTTAACTGGTATCAAATCTCCCCGAACCCTAAAGCATGGCTTTTCATTCGTCCTGATATGAATATCACTAACACCATTACTTACAGCTGACTTTACCAGCTTTACAAAATCTTTTGCTTCAATTGCCATACTTTCTCATCGAAAGAATTCAAAATTTATGAAATTTTAATTAGTTAATAGAAAATTTCTTCCCATTGAAAAAACAAGATACCTTGCCTACAAAGCTCAAACTTCCATTTTTTTGTAAAATACCCGAGCCATCTGGACAAGCGTAAAGAGGAACACTCAATTGTTTAGAATATTTAATTAATTCATTATCATATCTTTTTGAGTTTTTATAATGAGGAAAAAACTCGAAACTGGCCAAACTCATCCCTTTCATATTCTTTATATTTACTTCGTTATCATCTTTATCAAAATCAGGAAAAGATGCGGTATTAATTGAAGGAGTCATTATTATTGCACCAGCACTAAGGCCTGTTAGAACTCCACCGGCCCTAACCCAGTCTTTTAACTTTTTTAGAAAGTTATTTTTTCGTAGATGCTTTATAAAGTAAAAAGTATTGCCTCCTCCAAGATGAATAATATCAGAAGAAAAAACTTGTTCGCACATAATTTCACTATAAGGCATATCAACTTCAAACTTTATAATTTTATGGATATTAAACTTTTCGTATTGCTCTATAAATTCATTATAATCTTCTTGGGCAAAGTATGAACAGGAAGGAATAAAAGTCATCTTAATCTCTGAAGGATTTGAGAAGTTATCTAACAAAGCTCTATCTATCGCCTCTACTTCTTCTGAGCATCCACCACCGTATAGTGCTAAGTTCATATACCTTCTCTGTTCTCCACAATTATTTTCATAATTTCTTTGATTAATCCCTTCGGTGGGATTTTGGCATATTTACTCTTTGCATCGGGGTCGATTCTTTGAGTATCATTTATAAGATTTATCATCTCATGCATTTCAACAGGGTCTTGTATTTTTTTTATTAGTTTATCAACGATTAAGGTAATTGCATCACCTGTTACACGATCAGCTTTGTTAATGACATTTGAGCGAGAACCAACTCTTTGTAAAATATGAGACTCATTTGTTTGAAAAATATCAGCACATGCTTTTATTAAATCTAAATAAGATGCTTGAAAATCTTTTATTTTTTTCGTTCCATAAGAGTTTAAATCGATCTCACTTACATCGACACTTTCAGCCTTTGCTACAGAGATAAATTCCTCTTGTGATAAGAGGTCATCTCTCATAAGTAATATTTTCGGCAATTCTCTTAAAAGCCTACGCATTGAGAACACGACTTGCCAGTTCACACCGTCTGGAACCTTTATTAAACCTTTATTCGATTTAAACTTTTCAAAATATGAAAAATTCTCGCGCGTATTTTCAACAAGCTCTAATTTTCTTTTTAATAATTGCTTTATATGTTTTTCACTAAAGCCAGTCTTGTATAAGAAGTTCCGATTTTTTCTATTATTATAAGTTGATTCAAAGCTTGATAAAAATTCATGGTCTTTAAAATCATTCAGCGCTCTTTTTTCACCAGACTTTATATATTCAACTGCCTGGATCATAGTCTGGAGCATATACTTAGCTTTTTGTTTTTGCTCTTTAATATTTGTAGAAAATCGGTCATCATCATCAAATTTGTACTCATGATGAAACATACCAAATTGTCTTATGGAGCCATAATCGATAATCGAGCCATCCATTAATATATTGTCACCATCCCAATCAAGCCAACAAAAAATATACTCATCTTCAAAGTCAGCGCTAATTTGTGCCATGTCTTCAGAAAAACATTTTAATAAAAAATCATATCTTTTGCTTTTTGGACATTTCTCCCATTTTTCAGAATTATGCATTTGGCGATCGATATATAAATCAACAATTGACTTGAGTGCCTCTAAATTGTTTTGCTTAAGATATAAGAAAATATGGCTTGGACGAATTAAGTTTTCATGAACACGAACATTTATTGAAGCATTTTTACCAAGGTCAAAAATGACTAAAGTCTCCTCCGTTTTTATATTATTAGAATGCAGAATTTTACTAAATAAAGCTGAAGCCATGCCCTCATCTAATTCTCCATAGCCACAGCCATAAGAGATTGAAGGGTCTCCTGTCTCAAAGTACTTGTTATACTTACTAGTTGCAGGACTTAAGCATGTTGCTCCTGTGCCACAAGATGAGATATCCCAAATCTTTCCTTTATGTTTTATATGTCCATTCCAAATACTTCTTCCATCTCCTGAACTTTTACCAACTTTATCTTCATGTTGTAACTGAAGATAACGAGTGGCCATATAACTTCCATCTTTAATTAGTTCTTCTGGAAACTCTTTATTATTTTCGATATCAAACTCATTAATAATCTGAAGTGAAAAAGTTTCGATTAAAATACTTTCTAAATCCTCAGTCATAACTTCATCATGAGAATTAGAAATCAGTCCCATTTGTTTTGCTAAATCGTAATTGAAGTATTTAATTTTAGCTTCAGGCCTGATTCTTGCTTGATAAGAAACATAAGCTTCCTTTAAATTGTTCTGAATTGGATGGGATCCATTAATAGATTTAAAACCTTTTACATTTAAAAGGTTTGAGTTTTCTTTTTTTCTTTTTAAATTGCCCATTTAAACCCTCAGCATATTTATTCTTTTTCAATAATAGCATAAAACAAGTTAGGTTTTCCAGTTAGGCTAATTTAGCACCTTTAAATACTCAAGTACTTCTGCTCTTGCTGCAATATAGTGCTGATTTGTTAAAATTAAACCTTTGCAAATTAGTCTGATTTCTTCGGATTCAATAGAAGCAACTTCTCCATCACTGGCCGCAATTAAAAAAAGTGATTGAATAATTTTATACTTAATATCTTCACTTAAAACCGAGCTTAATACTCTTGTATAAATATGATTTTCTAAATCTGCCATTTCCTTAACATTTTCGATCGCCATATCAATAATCTTATCGGTTTCAAGTTCATCGAGTCTAGACCAATCAGATAACAACTCTTTCATTTTCTTAATTTCATTTATATCTAAGTGCAGATCGACATAAGCAACTCTTGCGAACAGGCCGGCAATACAACTTAATTTTAGTAGATTATCCTCAGAGGTGTCGGTATAAACTTTTTTTAGCTTATTAAACAACCTTCCATACTTTTCTGTTTCTTCCGTTTGAGATTTAAAAAACTTCATAAAGTCCATCGGTAATCCTTGTTTTACTTATCCTAATAAAAAGAGTTAGAATCTTATTAATTTATACAACAATAATTGATTAGATCGGAACTTACAAGATGACAGAAGTTTACAACTCAACAATGCAACTAGAGCTCTTTGGAACTGTACCCATTTATATGGGTTTTTTAATTCAAATTCTTTTCGCACTCGTACTTGGCGGACTGGTTGGTTTTGACAGAGAGCTTAAAATGAAAGCTGCTGGTTTTAAAACAAATATTATGATCTGTCTTGGTGCAACTATTTACACTTCCATTGCTTTTTTAAACCTTAAAGGTGCTTCCCCTGTCATTGATCCCAACAGAGTCTCTGCACAGATCGTAAGTGGAATTGGTTTTCTTGGAGCAGGTGCGATCATTCAAGGCAGAGGTGGGATTATCGGACTTACTACTGCTGCCACAATCTGGGTTGTTGCTGCAATCGGATATACGGTTGGCTCAGGTTACCCGATTATAGCATCCATCTTTTCTTTATCTGTCTTAGTAACACTTAGACTAATCAATCCTGTTTCAATTTTATCGGAAAAGAAAAAAGACTTTAAATATTATCATCTTGAATTTTTATCATATGGGAATGTCACTCAATTAGCACTTGAAATTCTCAGTACAGAAAATATACAGCTAAACCATATTGAAGATAAACCGCTTAAGCCTGAGTCTGCTGAGCAAATTACGAGTATGTATATAACAGCTCACCCTCGTGCATTCGAGAGGATTCTTCCTAAAATGAAAGAGATTATTAGGATTAAAAAGATTAATCACTCCGTTCTTGATAACGAGTTTGATGTTTCAAAACAAGGAAGTTCTCATGTCTAAGTATTTCATTTTTCTTATTTTAATCACAGGGTGTAATTCAAAAAGCGAACTACAAGTTGGCCAATGTGTACAAAAACCAGACGAAGTACATAAATGGAAAGTAGCACATATTAAAAATGAATTTTTAACTCTAGACTCAATTGGAACTGAACAAAAAAGACAAATGCAAGTTCGTAAATCAGAAGGCTGGATTGAAACAAGTTGTAATTAAATATGATTCCTCAATTAGAAATTTTTAAATCTGAATGTGACCGCAATCTTATTGGTAAGCATGAACAATTCAATTTAGTATTGGCTAATTTTCTTGCAGGAGGAAATACCCTAATAGAGGACGTTCCCGGTGTTGGTAAAACCACCTTAGTAAAAGTTTTTTCACAGGTTTTTAATTTTAATTTATCACGTATTCAATTTACCAATGATTTACTACCTAGTGACATTCTAGGCACATCTATTTATATACAAAGTACAAATAAATTTGAGTTTCACAAAGGGCCTATATTCGGTGACATTATTATGGCCGATGAGCTAAATAGAGCACCTCCCAAAACCCAATCCGCACTTTTGCAAGCGATGGAAGAAAGAGCGATAACAATCGATGGACGAACGTATGAGTTGCCTGAGCATTTTCATATCATCGCCACTCAAAATCCTCATTCTCAAGTTGGTACCTACGACCTACCTGAATCTCAGGTTGACAGGTTTTCATTGAAAATCTCACTAGGACATGCTGATAAAACTAGCACTCTACGGATGTTACAGTCTAAAACATTAAACTCAGACATCGTTATCAAGCAAACGATTGAGCATGACTGGGTGGTAAAAACTAAGAATTTAATTAATGACATAATTGTTAGTGATTCAATTTATGAATATGTATATCGGCTATTAGAATACTCCAGAATGAATTGTGACTTCCCGCTTAGTAATAGAGCTGGAATCGATCTCATAAAAATAGCAAAAGCTTATGCCTACCTTAGAAGTGACAATGCCGTTTTATCAAATGATATTAAATATCTTTTTCCTTTTGTTGCAGGCCATAGACTTGTAACTCCTTCTGATTCCGATATTAATTTAGAAAAAAAACATGCAACTAAAATTTTACAAGATGTAACCATAAGAGACCTATGAGTTTTTTTGGAAAACTTGAGGCAAAGTCTAAAAGGTTTAATAAAAGATTTATTATTCCTACAAAGCTAGGCATGCATTACCTCGCTATTAACTTTACTATTTTTTTAATGGCACTGACCTACCGAAACAATTTAATACTAGCCGTTAGCTTTATTTTAATCGCCTACTATATATCTATAATGCTCAAAACACATAACTTAATTAATAACTTTGAGGCCTATAATTTAAAATTTAATAATCAAATCAAAGACCGATTTCAAATTCAATTACATGGCCCTAATAAAGAACTCTTACAATTGAGTTTATTGACTAGTGACCAAGCTTGGTTAGCATGCAAACGGAAACAAAAAATTAACGAGGAAACTGTATTTAACATTCCAAGTATAACAAGAGGTAAATATCAGGTTATAAAAATAAAAATATCAACAACAGGACTTCATAATTTATTCAAAGTTTGGATTTATAAAAAAAGTACTGATCTCTTTTATATTTATCCCGATGTTCTAGAGTCACCTATACTTTTTGAAAGTTTGAATAACCATAGTATTGACCAGAGCTCATTAGACTTTTCTCATTTTCAAAAATATCAGGAACAAATGCCTGCTAGGTTAATAGATTGGAAAACTTTTGCCAGAACAGGTAAGCTCTACACAAAAGTCTATCAATTAGAAAATAATTCCATAGTGAAAGTAAATATAAATTCTGTTGATGGTGAAATGGAAGAAAAAATTTCCAAAATGGCCTATGCTCTTGATTATGCTAAAAAAAACAAGTGCCGATTTTCTTTTCAAACAAATACTCTAAAATTGTCTCCTTCTAAAGCTGAAAAAAAATATCGTCAATGTATGGAGTATTTAAGTGCAATCTAAAAAACACTTCTTTTTCTATGGCATGTTAGCGATTTCTCCATTTTTCACTTTGGACTTTCTCCCTGATATTATCATTTACTCAACATCTCTGGTTCTATTTTTCCGATCATTTTTTATTTTTAACAATTACCTCATTTATATTTTACTCTCAGCAGGAACATATTATATTTTCTCATTTTTTGGTTTAATTATTACACCTGAAAGTAGTGCTAGTTTTTTATCAATTGTTGTCACTGCTAAACTTTTAAAAAAAGAGGCCGGCCAAAGCTCATCGTTTATTTGGAGTTTTTTACTAGTTTGTACCTATTCTCTATTTAATCATGGTCTTATCTTTTTAATTTTTCTTGCTACTTTTCTCTATTTCAATTTAACAAACTTTAAAGAGAAAAATAACTCTGCCCAAATATCCACAAATTTACGAGACAGTCTGATCCCAGTCGTTTCTGCCTCATTAATTATTATTTTGTTATTTTTGATTTTTCCAAGGTTTAATAATTTTTTACCTTTTGCAAATACTCCCCAAAAAAATGAGATCGGATATACAACTAAAATTAACAACTCAACAAGTAATAACCTTCAAACTTCTAACAAGGTTGCTTTTTACGCATACCTAAACAAAGATATAAATCAAAGCCTACTCTATTGGCGTGGAAGAGTACTTGATTATACCGATGGCTATGACTGGTCAACGAAAAATAATTTATTTCCTCCAAGTAAAATTCTCGAATCAACCAAGTCTCAACCAATTGAATACGCTTTAAAGTATGAACAAAGCTTTGAAGGCGATCTTATTTTACTCGATACTCCTCTTAAAGTTCTCTCTTCGAGTTCTAGATTCTATCAAAAAAGAGATGATAATAGCTTTCACTTCTATAGAAATAAACAAAAAGCTAAAATTGATGCAATTTCAACTTTACAAGCAAGACACCTACAAAAAATTGATAAAAAGCTCTCCCTTTATCTTCAGCTCCCAGAGAAGTTACCACTGTCCTTACTTGATATTTACAAAACCACTAAAAGCTCAGATATAAGTACTCTCATTTTCAATATCAAGACCTACTTAAATGATAATGAGTTTGAATACACACTATCTCCTGGACGATTACCAACTCTAGACGATTTTTTAAAACAAAAAAAAGGTTTCTGTACTCATTATGCTTCACTCGTAGCCCTGCTTTTAAGAAAAAACCAAGTCCCTGCAAGGCTTGTTTCTGGCTTTCAAGGAGGCATAAAAAATAGTTATGGACAGTTTTATACTATTCGATCTAAAGATGCACATGCATGGATTGAATACTTCCATAAAGGAAGTTGGCAAAGACTTGATCCTGTTGAGTTTATATCAAAGATTAGAATTAATGCTGGTGTTGAAGAGTTTTTGATCTCTAACAAGCAAACTGATAGGCCATTCTTTTCTTTTTACGAGATCAGACAACTTATTAATAATTTAGACTTTCAAATCATTAGTTTTCTAGAAGGATATGACAAACAAAAACAAAAAGAATTAGCTCAAAAACTAGAATTAAAACTCAACAAGCTTACCTTAATTATTTTTTCTATAATCATTTTGATTATTATCGCCGCCTGGTTCGCTCATAAGTTAATCAATACCCCAAAAAGAAGCCTTGAAGATAGACTAATGCTTAAATTTATAAAAATTTGCAAGAAAAGAAATCTTACGATTTTAAATAACGAATCAGAAATTGAAATCTTAGCAAAGCTTAAAAAGAAAAGTTTTCCTCTAAGTTTTTTTAATTTTGTAGAAATATACCAAGATATTAAATACAGGAAAGCCCAAAGACAAATTGAACTAAAAGATCTTCTAAAAAAACTTACTTAGTTTTGAGAAAAATAATAGCTTGTTATAAAAGAAAGTCGAACTCTGACTTCCACCGAGTCTACCTGCTCATGCAAAAATGCTTCAAGCTCTTCAAGGTACCCCATATCACAAGCAAAACGATCAGCATCTACTTGCTTTTCTAATTCGTCATCATCTACAGATTCAGAATGATTTAAATGAATATGTCCAACTTCATGGGCCAAGATCGCCTTACTCCAACCATCATGAGCTTTAGTCATTCTCTCATATACTTCAGGAAAAATAATTACTATATTTTGTTGTAGCTTCCCTACACTACAAGCATATCGCCCATTGGATCGAACCATTAAAGTCATCTTATCTATAAATACTTCTTGCAAGATTTTTTTAGGTAAACGTTCAAAAAAATCCAACAAATGAGCTTGAACATAGCGATTATTCAACATCCAAGAATGCTCTTCTTGTCCCATAATAAACTCTACCAGCTCTTGCTTGCTAACTTCTTTTTTAATTAAATTTTTTATACTAGTTATCATCCTTGACCTCTCAAGTAACCTTTCGGATAATCAGTAAGGTATGCTTAATCGATCATAAACAAGGGAATATTTTACCAAATGAGAAATCTTTTCTTCCTACTAATCCCACTCCTCTTAACTTGTAATGCCTACTCAAACACCTCCTATGTATGGAAAATGAAAAAAGACCAAGGAGGATGTTACGAAGTTGATAAAGAAACCAGAGGTGAAAGATACATAAAAAAAACATATGATATAAATTGCCGTCCAAACAAAACATCCTTTTTTTTCGATTATCAAAAAGGCGACTGCCTAGAAGTCGGAACGTTCTCTAACGGCAATAAGTATATATCTGAAGTAGCGCTTGATAATTGTCAAAGTAAAAAGACTCAAATTTATCTTGGTATTATTAATGAGAAATATGGCTGCTATCTAATCGACCCTGAAACACAGGGTAGAAGCTTTTATAAGAAACTTAACGATAAAAATTGTAACGTGCAAGACACTAATAATTATTACTGGAAACCTTTATCGGAAACCAAAGGCGAATGTTTGACTCAAGACCTTGCTGGTAATCTACAGAAAGCTCCTACTGAGAAATGTAGACCTGAGACAGTAGTATATAGTTTTGTTCTAAAGTCCACTTATCGTGGTGAATGCTTTGAAACACATCCAGATGGGCCACAAAAATTCATTAATAGGACTTCAAAAGAAAACTGTCGCCCTGAAAAAACTGTCTACGCTTTTCAAAAAAAGAATCAAACAAAAGGCTTTTGTTATGAAGTAGATGAAGAAACCCAAGGCTCTAAATATATTAATAAAGTTCGAATAGATTTCTGTAAAAAATAAGCATTTTTTAATAAAAATAGGAGTTTAGCATCCTTGACTAAGGAACTAACTAGTCAGTTTTACAGGAAAATCAAACAAATGATTTTTTAAACATTGAAAAAAAAACGTTTTGCAATCAAAATAGTCAGATATTTTTTAACACCTATGCATTTGGGTTGTACGTAATTGCTCGATGTACGTAAGTTGTAACAAAGCATTGGTAGCCGCTTGGCACTTTTAGTTTTTTGCCTTGACGCTCTTTTGGGAGCGGATATGAATTATCTTATATCGCGGTTAATCGGTATTTTATTATTTGCGACAATTCTAGTTTCATGTAAAGAAGAAGAGTTCTATCAAAAAGACTTTATTCAAACTATCCAAGAAAGTTCAATTTCTGAAGAAGAAGTTCTAGTACCAACAGAAAATGATTCACAAATCAGCAATGATGATTCAAACAATGATGATTCAAACAATGATGATTCAAACAATGATGATTCAAACAATGATGATTCAAACAATGATGATTCTAGCAATGATGATTCAAACAATGATGATTCAAACAATGATGATTCTAGCAATGATGATTCAAGTAATGATGATTCATCAGCTCAAACTCAAATTGATAGTTTCATTCAAGAAGCTCAGGGACATAAACTTGATATTTTATGGGTAATTGATAACTCAGGTTCTATGAAAGACGAACAAGAAGCAATAGCTCATAACCTTGACGTTTTCATTCAAAACTTCAAACAAAGAGATATAGACTTTCAAATGAGTTTTACGACAACAGAAGTTTCAAGCCCTAGGAATGGATCAAACGGAAGCGATGATGAAAACTCTTCACATTTTTTAAACTCAGAGATGCTGAAAAAGAATGAAAGAAAGTTTTTAAGAGACTTTTCTCGCTTTGTTCAAGTAGGAACAAAGGGTTCTCCAATAGAACAAGGACTTGAAGCATCTCTTAAGCATATTAATAATACTAAAAATAAATTTTTCAGAGAAGATGCAATCTTAGCGATCATCTATGTAACTGACGAGGATGATCAATCCAAAGAAACAACACAACATTATTTCTCTGAACTTTCCTCGAGTAGAAGTCAAGATGGTTTTTTAAAACTTTTCAGTATTGTTTCTTTTAAAGAACAAGGCGGAAGAGGAATAACACCAGGCCATCAACGCTATAAAGAAGTTACTGATTTAGCTGGTGGTTTAATTGCAGATATTGAGGGCGACTTTTACAATACTCTTTTCCAAATTGGAGAAAATATTTCAAAACTTGCTACCGAATTCCCTCTAAGTCAAAAAGCTGATCCAGACAGTATTAACGTAATTGTTGATGGAGTTCAGAGTTCACAATGGTCTTATAATGCTCAAAACAACAGTATTGAGTTTACTCAAACACCTGTTAATGGCTCACAAATCGAAGTTGAATACAAGGTAGAAAACTAATGCTGAAAAAACTATTAATTCATTTATTATGTAGTGTCTTTTTCTCTCCTGCCCTTGCAGGAGAGAAAGACCTATATGAATTTTTATGGCTTGACCCTGACAAAGAAGTATATGTTCTTCAGAATAAAAAACATCCCTTGCAAAAGAAAGTTTTTTTAAACTTAGGATATATATCTAATCTTAGCAGCAACTTTCAAGATACTAACGGAACTGCATTTTCATTAGGCTATTATTTTACAGAGGAGATCGGAATAGAGATCGCACAGCAAGTTTACACAAACAAGGATAATAATGCTTATAAAAGTATTCAAGTTGTTAATGGACAAATTCCATTTATTAGAAATCCCTTAAGCTATACAAGTATAGGCCTTATTTATTCTCCGTTTTATGGAAAAATAAATACCTTCAACCAAATATATTATTTTAACTGGTCGTTTGGTTTGTCGACTGGAAAATACGTGATGGAAAGTAATCTTGACAGCGTATTGAACCCTTCTGAACCGAATAGATACATAAAAGAGCATTATAACCCTATTACATTAAAAACATCTTTTAACTTTCATATAAATGACAGAGTTCAACTAAAGTTAGAGTTTCAAAATACAAATATAACTGCAGGAACGCCACAAAAGCCAAATGATGAAGACCTGACAAGTATTAATGATTTCTTATGGTCTGTAGGAGTATCATTTTGAAAGTAGTTAAGACACTAATTGCGTTATTTCTTTGTATCGAGACGAGCATGCTATTTGCATCTGATTTTGACATATATAAAAAATCGCAAAAACATTACCAATCAAAAGACTACTATACCGCCTTACACTTGATAGCTTCACTCTACAAGTACAAGACACCAGATCAAAACATACAACATTATATAGAAAAGCTCGTGGCCCATACGGGAACATATTATTTTAACACCTACAATGACATAGAATTACGAAAAATGAATATTCCTACAACTGATCTTCTTATGGCAAAAAGAAATCTTTATTTAAAAAAATATCCATTTGCCCTAAAGAGATTAAAAAAATTTCCTGAAGGACATAGGTTATATCCAGAAGCATTACTAGTTAAAGCAACTACATACTATCAGCAGAAGAATTTCTCTAAAGCAATAGAAGTTTATAATTCTTGCTACGAAGCAGCGGCAGAAAAGCTTTCTAAAGAAGATGATAAAGTCTATGAATACTACTTCGTTTTGAAGGATACATGCCAGAGCAATATTGCACGAATTCATTTTGAAAAACAAGACTATCAAAAAGCAATCGACTCATATGAAAAAGTAAGTAAACGCTCTTTTAAATGGCCATATCTTTTACGTGAAAAAGCATGGTCTTACTACTATTTAGGTCAATATAATCGATCGCTTGGCATGCTTATGACATATCAATCACCTCTTCTAAAAAGTTATTTTTTACCAGAGGTTGAATATTTAAAAGCATTAAATTATTTCAAGCTTTGCAGATACAACGAAGCAGTTGTTGTGATGGATAATTTTTTTAAAGAATATCAACCTAAGAGCGAAAAATTACGAAAAGTTATCCGTTCAAAAGATAGTAAGGCAATGGCCTATTTTGACATGATGTTCACACCCATTGTTGACACAGAAAAAGATCACCATTTTTTGAGAAACGCAATAACTCAAATAACTAAAAGAGTTAAATATCAATTAGATATCAAATCATTCTACGCATTAAATGAAGAAATATATCGAGGAAATAAAAGTGCAAACTTATCCCTTCTATTAGAGCTACAAAAAGACCTTAAAGAACAAATCAATCATTATACAAGAGTTTCAATTTATCAGTTTATCAATGAAATACATCGTACAGCAGAGTTAATGCTGAACTTAAAGCTAGAAGCTCTTTCGCGGCAAAGAACAATGGCATACAGTTCACAAAGAAATAAGCATAAGAAGAAAATCGAATCAAACAACATACCCACGCAGGACGTTAGCTTTCCATCAAACCAAAACTTCTGGCAATTTTACAAAGAGTTTTGGGCCGATGAATTGGGAGAATATGTTTTCACCCTTAAATCAGAGTGTAAAAGGAAAGGTTAACGTCATGAGATTTGCAATTATCATTTGGATTTTCTCCACATTAATTTTTGGAGCGAAAGCAGCATTCAGTAAAGAAAAAATTATCTACAAGTACAAAGAGTATGAAAAATTTGATCTGGGAGATTTACAAATCAAAGGGAATATAATCGCCCCCGGTGACCTAAGTGTAAAACAACGTCGTAGAAAAGTTTTCGAACGTAATATTTTTC
The DNA here is from genome assembly GCA_950061135.1 of uncultured Oligoflexia bacterium. Taxonomy (GTDB): domain Bacteria; phylum Bdellovibrionota; class Bacteriovoracia; order Bacteriovoracales; family Bacteriovoracaceae; genus CATLVU01. The sequence continues at coordinate 23,981 of CATLVU010000006.1, read as the reverse complement.
AAAAAAGAAACTTCCAAAAAGAAATTATAACAGAAATCAAGTTTTTAAGATAAGGAGAGCCTCATGGAAAATACTAAAATGGAACCAACAAACTCACCACAAGAAAAGATTGAAAGCATTGCACCCAAGCAAGACTTAACAATCACACAAGAAATGGCCCGTTTTATGGATGAGGGAGGAGTTTTTATGTGGATCATTCTTTTTATTTGGATTACTGGATGTGTGGTTTCTTTGGAAAGAATCAAAAGTCTGTTTAAGTTTGACATGGATGGAACATCTTTAATGTCTTATATAAAAAAATGCGTTCTTACAAATGAAGTTAACACTGCTATTCAAGAATGCAGTACCTCCAAGTCTTTGTTAGCTCAAGTACTTAGGTCAGGACTTAAAAGAGCAAACCAAGAAAAAGAACAAATAAAAGATGCACTTGAAGCTAGTATGCTTGAAGCGATTCCACATATTGAAAAAAGACTAGATTACCTAGCATTAATTGCCAATGTCTCTACCCTTTTAGGACTTCTTGGAACTATTTATGGGCTAATTCAATCTTTTGCTGCTGTTGCCTCTGCTGACCCTGCATCCAAAGCAGAACTCTTAGCACTTGGTATATCTAAAGCAATGAATACCACTGCATTTGGGTTAATCAGTGCAATATCGATAATGGTTATTCACTCACTACTAACAACTAAAGCAGAAAAGATGGTGGCCGATCTTGAGCATTTTTCAGTTAAATTGGTCGATTTACTTTCTAGCAGGCAACCCCAAAAAGTTAAAGACGTAGCTTAATAAGGAATAAAATGAAAAAAATAAAAAAGAAAACATCAAAATTAAATTTAATTCCAATTTTAGATGCGATCTTTATTTTTATATTCTTTTTACTCATGTCAGCTCAGTTTATTGATATGTACGAAATTGGAACTGATAAGCCGATAACAAGTACATTATCAAATAACGATAATAAAAAAGACCCACTGAACTTGACTATAAAGATGAATAAAACTGCCATTTCCATATTCCTAGGGATGACCCCAAAGCTTTATAAGTCATATAGCTACCAAGAATTAAATGAGTATCGAACAGACTTACAAAAAATTAAAGCTAAACATCCAAAAGAGACATCTGCCATTTTGAAACCGACAACAAATGTTTCTTACAAGAAAATAGTTAACGTTATCGACTATACAAAAGAGCAAAGTATCAATGGAAGAAAGGTAGCATTATTTGAGCAAGTAATTTTCAACACGGAACTGTAATATGAAAAGAATGTTTTTTAACAAAAAAAGATATGCAAAAGAAAACTCAGAGTTAGATATCACATCCCTCCTAGATGTTCTTGTAATCTTACTGGTTTTCCTTTTAAAGAGTTATAATGCATCAGACCTAAAGCTTGATTTAGTTAAGAACTTAACTTTACCAGACTCAGAACAAAGAAAGCTAGGCTCTCAAAATATCGTTGTTCAGATAGACAAAAACCAAAGTGTCTTTGTAGACAATCAACTGATAGGCAGTTTTTCACAAGGGTCAACTCAAACGAAGCTCATGGAAATTTTAAAAAATGATGAAGAACAGAAGCCCACAAAGAAGGTCATCAATCTTGTTTTTGACCAAGATACACCCTACTCGATTATACAGCAGGTAATGAACTCAAGTTCACAAGTAGGTTATTCTCAGTTTAAATTTATAGTAAAGGGAAATTACTAAAGATGAAGATTGTATTCATTATTTACTTATTCATGAGTTTTTCTCTATACGCTGCCCAAGAAACTGAAATAGAGCGACTTATTTCCGCTGAGCTTACGACAATTGCAAGGATAAAAAACCCAGGTTTTAGAATCATGCACAGAAAGCTTGAGCTTTTAGCTGAAAAGCTGAAAATAGTTCATACTCAAGAAAATAAGATATTTATAAATAACCCTAATCAAAAAAGCTTTAAAAAAACCCAGAAACTTTATTTGGAAAGCTTACACTTTGGAAAGTCTATTATCAAAAGATTCACTAAACATAGAGATATAGGCCAAGTCTATTATACCCTTGCTTTAAATGCGAGAGATTACAAACCTGAAAGTAAGCTCGAATATCGTTATTTGAATATGGCGATTAAATATTCTCGTAAAAACTCACAACTTCGATATCAAGCCAATACATCATTAGCTGAGTATTTTTACAATAATAAAAAATATAATAATGCGATTGCAAAGTATCAAAGAATAATTAAAAACCAAGAAGATGATTGGTATACAAAAAACCTACTAAATTATGCATGGTGCTTATTTAAGGCAAAAAAGTTTCACAAGGCGATACAATTAATGGAGGACGCTTTTGTATTGAGTCTAAAGCCTAAGTATATTGACGTTTCAGAACAGGCGATAAAAGCTTTAACAACTTTCTATGTTTTTTCCAAAGAAATTAATCGAGGCGTGAGTTTTATAAAACAAAACTCCCCCGAGATACTAAATCATTTATTTGATCTTGCTAAAAAATCATCTAAAAAAGGCTTTTATAAAAATGCTCATGAAATCCTACTAAGTATCATCAAGGAATCACAAGATGAGACTCAAACAATTGAGTATAAACTATTCCTGCTTGGGATGTATCAACAATACAAAAAAGATAATCTATTTATAGAACAGGCAATATCTTTCAAGCAATATAAACTACAAGATTCTGCTAAAGATGAAATAGTTCATATTGTTCTAAAGACAGTGCAAGATAATCAAATCTTATTAAAAAAGCAATATGACTCTATAACCGGTTCATATTCTAGGCCTGTTTTAAAAAATACAATCAAGTTATTTAATTTACTTAATTATCTTGAAAAGAATAAATTCAATCACTACCAATTTCTCATAGGCGAGACTTATTATTCAGTAGGTGAAGACCTTCTTGCATATCAAAGCTATAAAAAAATAATTGAAAAAAATGATGCAAATAAATTTAATCGTCTAAAGAAAACTTTTGTTGCAATTTACTCTTCTTTAGAAAAAGCTTCACTCTCTAGTATCGAATCACAAAAAGAACTAGACTATATCTATACCAAACATCTGTTTTTCTGGCCCAAATCAAATAATGCACAAAAAATCTACCCTCGCCTTTTCACTCTCCAAGTAGATCAAGACCGCTATGAAGAATCTTTTGCCACTTTAAAAAGCTTCATAGGCAATTATCCGACCCTAAAAAAAACACAACAAGATTTATACAAAAACCTTTTACAACATCTAATCAAAGAAAAGGACACAGCAAATCTGTCACTGTATATTGCAAACTCCAGAACAATCCCTTTAGATTTCAAACAAGATTTCATAAAGAAAGTTGAAACCATACTCGCGAGCTTTTTATTTGAAATTTACGACAGATATGAGAAAGATAAAAAATATGACAAGGCAATAACAGGCTATCAATCGATTTATTTTAAAGAAAATTACCCTGATTCTGTCAGAGCAGAATCAGCTTTCTTGGCAGCGATTAGTTTTTACAAGAGCAATGATCATAATGAAACTTTAAAGTGGCTTAATAAATCATTCGATCTTCTAGCGTCTGCAGAAAAAAGTAAAAAAAGAAATATTATTGAGAATATAGCTATTGAGACATCATACAAACAGCGCTTTTTATTTTCTGAAAAGTATAGTTTGTTTATACTATCTAAGTTTTGTGGTCAAAAAAAGAATAATATCTCTACTTTTAAAAACTTAGTTAATGCAACTCTTGCTAATGACTTTATTGATAAAACTTTATATTTACAAAAAAAATACAAGCACTGTATTTTAGACCACAACCAAGAGCTTAATAATATTGCTGAACATCTTTTTACGTTCAATCATTATAATCAATTTATACAACTTCTAGAAAAGAACCAACACTACTATCTAAAAAATGCTTCTTTTCCTACATCACAATGGCTGACAAATATCTTGTGGAGAAATTATTTCAACGGCCAGGATTATGACAAAGCACTAAGATTATTATCACTCTACTCAAAAGACGAAGCAAAGAGCTTAAAACTACAATTAACACAACTCAATTTATACAAAAAGAATAATCAAGTATTTCTGAAAAACAAAATTAATATTTCAGATATTACAGATCTTGATCTTTTTATGCAAAAACTACAAGAACGCTTAAAAGGTGTTGAGCTACAGTCTTCAAGTAATAAGTCTCTTTTAAAAACAGAAAATCCCTATATAACTTTCCTAACTCTCAAGGAATATATTAGCTTTCTTCAAAAAGTTACAAAAGAATTTGAAAATTACCAAAGTTTTAAAATCCAAGATACAGACTTGCAAGGTCAACTTATCGCTCAATTAAGCAATATCTCACAAGGTTTTATGCATAACTCAAAACTTTATCAAAATGAATTATCACAATTGTTGAGCCAAAATGAAATCATTATACCAAGCGACGATACAAAAAATACTTTTCATATGTATACATATGACTTCTTAAAGTCCAAAAGGTTTAGCTTATGAGAATAATACAGCTTTTATGCCTTATTTTTCTTTATTCATGCTCTTCCATGAGCAATAAAAGGATAACTTATGATAAACAACTTCATGATTCTTTTCATAATGAATCCTTAGCAGGTTATTCAACAAACCGTTTAAAAGTAATAAAAATGTTTAAGAAGGAAGACTTAAACAAACATAAAAATAATTTCTTATATTGGAATTCCATAGCAAATGAGCAAATACAAAAAAGAGAATTTTCCAAAGCCCTCTTTAACTTTAAACTAGCTCTCGGGCTTGCTAAGAACAATATTGAAAAATCAATAATTTTTAATAATCAAGGTATTCTTTTTTATCAACTAAACAAAAAAGAGCATGCTTTATATTTTCTAAAGCGATCAACTTCTCTTAACAAGCATTCGATCACACCAAAATATAACTTAGCTCTTCTTTATCTTGATATAGGTTTTTATAAACGGGCAGATGCTATTTTATCCATATTGCATTTAAAGCACCCTCAGGACTTGGCCATAACGAAACAATATGGTTTTGCCCTACTTAAAAATAATAAACCTCAAGAAGCCTTAAAAATCTTCAATAAATATCCAAAAGAATTAGCGATAAGCCATGGAGTCACAAAGCATATTGAGCAAATTAAGAAGCAAAGTAAAAATACTAATCAGGTTATAGCAAACTTGAAGGAGTCCAGATGAACTTCCAATTAAGTTTTAATAATGAATCAAAACCCATTAATTTGGAAAGAATCGTTATTGGAAATACACAGTCTGTTAATATGCAAATCAATGACCAATATATATCTCCTGTACATTGTGTTCTATTTTATAACAGTGAAAATAACACTTTTTCTATTCAAGATTTAAATAGTAAAAATGGTGTTTTTGTAAATGGTATTAAAATTCATAAATTAACAGATCTTTTAGTAGGTGATCGAATTTCCATCGGACAAACTACCCTTGAGATAGAAGAGTCTCCTTTAAGCTTTGATTTTGAAAAAGATTGTACTCCTACTCTTAGTTCCGTTTTTCAGGAAAAAATTATTTTACCTCCGAAAGATACAGAAGGACTGAGCCTAATCGATGATGAGTACTGCGCGATAAATTTTAATGATGACAATATTTCTTATTTGAACAATGTAAATCTAACATCTAACGACCTTGAGTATATTGAAACACCTGAATTTGAAGAAGCATTTGAAATAGCAAAGGAAGACTATCAAGAACTTATAAGAGTCACAATTTCAATTAATCAAATCATACTTGATCAGCATTATATACCTGCTAATGATCAAGTTATTTGTTTTTCAAATAAACAAAGAAAGAATCATCTACTTTTAGAGTCCTTACAATCAAAATCACTTAACGTTATTGAATATAATAACAATAAGTTTTCCTATATCCCGAATGAAGAAGTTTCATTAATACAAGAAGCAAGCAACGACTCCAGCATGATTCTACAAGCAGGTATCTGTAGAATTCACATTGATAGAATACAGCAAAACCATCAATTTCAAAATATTTCGTTATGGATGAGACAGAAAGATTTTTTAAAAAAATCGACAACGCAGGTTGCAGTTTTTTTCTCAATTTTTTTGACTCTGCTATTAGTTGATATAACTCAAGAAAAAGAACCTAAGAAGCTAGCGATAATATACAAAAAACCTATTGTAACTGAAAAACAAGATACAAAGCTCACCTCGAAAGAGCAAAACAAGGATAAAAAAACAGGGCACAAAAAGGTTGAGAAATCTAAAAAGATTGCACATCTTAAAAAAGGTGCGAAGAAAAAAAGTACTCCTAAAAACATAAAGGTTACAAAAAAACCAACGCCTGCTCCTAAGAAACAATTAATGAAGTTATCTAGTAATTTATCCTCTGTTAATATTAAAAAAGTTTCTGTTAAAAGATCTCCGAGTTCCATTGCACAGGTTAATTCATCTCAAATCGCATCAACTGATATTACAAGTGCTCATTCAAGTATACAGGTAGGTAAACAAGGACTGGACTCTATTGGAAGTGAACAAAGTTTTGGTGTAAAAGGCCTCGCAAATAAGGGACCAAGAGATACTGCTTATGTTCAAACAAAGACTGTTGTTTTAGGTTCAATGGACCCAGAATTACTGCGCAAAATTCTAGAACAATATCTTCCTCAGTTTAGACATTGCTATCAACAAGAATTAACTTTTAACGCAGACGATATCAAGGGTGTCGTGAATTTAGATTTCGAAATAGATAAGATTGGTAAAGTTGGCAAGATTAATATTTTAGCAAAGGACTCACGTTTCTCCAAGAAAGGTATAAACTGTATGAGAAAAGTTTTATCTATTATAAGTTTTCCAAAACCCAAAGGAGGCGGAAGGGTTGCTGTTAGACAACCTCTCAATTTTTTTGCTGAACAAGGAAACTCTTAATAGCATTTGAAGAATATAAATTGTATAATAACGCCATGGAATGGCTTGAAAAAATTGCTCATAGAGACTTTTATTTAATTTTAGCATTGATAATATTCTTCACTTCTATTTATTTTCTAATCAAGAAAATAGTGATTCGATCAAGAATGTCCAATGATAGTAAACGCAGGGCCCATTCAAATTTAAGAATGGCCACAGCTGTCATCATTATACTTACTGCTATTTTAATATGGTCTCAAGAACTCTACTCTGCAGCCCTTTCAATTGCTGCTTTTGCAGCGGCACTGTCAATAGCTCTAAAAGAGGTACTAATGTGCTTCTGGGGAAGTTTTTATAGAACATTCTCTCATCCTTTCACTGTCGGTGACAGAATTGAAATTGATGGTCTTCGTGGAGATGTCATTGATATTGGTTTAATGGCAACTCGAATCTTAGAGGTCGGCCCTAAGAATAGAACTCATCAATATACTGGCCGAATGGTTAGCATACCAAATAGTAAATTTATCTCTGAAAGTATTTATAATGAAACTAGGTCTTCTGGCGAAACAGACGACTATGCACTTCATTCTTTTATTGTACCCGTTCATAATGACGAAAAATGGAAAAAGAAAAAAGATATACTAAAATCTGTCGCTCTTGAAACCTGTGAGAAGTATATTGAAAAAGCGAATGAGTACTTTACTAAGCTTGCTCGTACTCAGCAGGTTGATGTGCCTTGGATTGAACCTAGAATTAATATTCAAATGGTTGATCCTGAGAAATTAAATTTAATTGTTAGAGTTTCTGTTCCAGCAAGATCCAAAGGCGTAGTAGAGCAGGAAATTATTCATCAATACCTTAAAAGGGTTCACGAATAAACAAACATTATTCCAACGGAATATAGCTCCTCATGGCCTATAGTCATTCCTTTAAACCGTCTTGTATTAACAACAAGGGCTTTATCAGCATTTAAGTCAATATCGCTGGCCAAAGAACGGATCATAATCAATTTAGTCAGATCAATACGTTTTAAGGTCTCTTTGGAAACTACAAAGCAGGCCCCTCCCTCAGAGAAGTCAACGAGTCTCGAAATTATTTTTTCTTGATTCCCTACATCTTTAACACTAAAGATCAACTCCATTTCCTTGATAACATTTCTTCGAATTTTAGTTCTCTTATGTTTACGCCTTTCTCTATACTTTAAAGATTCAGGTAATGTGCATTCAATAATTCCTTCCTTAACGGAAACCGATTCTAACTTAAATACTATCTGTCTGTTTTTAACAGCAAAGTATAAAGGAAAATTACTATCTATTTGTGCTTGTTCACTAAGCTTGAAAATTGCTTTGTTTTCTTTAAGCTCCATACTTATTATAGTAGCACTCACCTCAACTAATAGATCGTGATTACTATCTCGTTGCCACATCGTAAATGCATCCTCTAAACGAAGAACTCCTTTTAGGACTGAAAAAATTTCTTGTGGCTCTGTTGTTTGGTTTAGCATATCTCTCCATTTTAAACCTTTACCTAAATAAATTTTAACAAGTTTTATAACTTATTGAAATCATGCGGGCTTTAAAGAAAATATTGCCCATAACAGGTGTCAATTGTTAGTATAAGACATTGAAATCAAAGGACTGTATGAGCTCTGAAAAACTAGTTTATAAAGGAAAATTTATCCAAGTAGGAGAAGAAGAAATTGATGGCCTAGTTTGGGAGAAGGTCTATCTAAATGACGGAGTTATTATTTACCCTATCACAGAGGAAGGAAAAATTTTTCTAATTAAAGAAAAACGTCCCCATGAAGATAAAGCTGTTCGCTTAAAGTTTGTAACCGGACTTATTGATAAGGATGAAGACGATCCTCTATTAACAGCAAACCGTGAGCTTCAAGAAGAAATTGGGTACCAAGCAGGCCGTCTAGAAATTCTTATTCACAGGAAGAGCTCTGGAACTATTAATAATAATATATATCAAATTTTAGCGACAGACTTAACTCCTAACAAAATTCCAAACCCAGACGGTGAAGAGACAATTGTAGAGCTATTATCATTTTCCATTGATGAAATCATTCAGATGATTTATAGCGGTGACCTTCCTTGGGATCAAGCAGCTTTAGGTATATTCAAAATTAAAAACTTCGATTTACTAAGGTAAAACATACTCGTTAGGCATTTCCTGAGTACTGGAAGCCTGTATATCAAACATAAAATGGTACTGTCTTGCAAACTTCTGAGTAATCTCTGGAATTGTTATAAAATAGTAATTTTCAAAGTTTTTTGAAAAGGCTGCTTTTGTAAAATTACCTGCTCCTGTATGAACTGCTCTTGATTGGTCTTCATAATTAAAAATTATAAATTTATTATGGTGTAAAAGGCGTGCCCCTTCATTTGTTTCCATAAACTTGATCTTTGCACCAGATTTTTGAATTTTTTCTAAATTATAATACTCAAAAATCATATTCGAACCGACTGTACCTCTTTTAATACCAGTCCAGTACAAGTCATCATCAGAAATAAATCTTACTGCATCTTTTTTAGCAACAAGCCCATTAATTAAGTCAGGATGAGTAAATCGATGAACGGCAATATCAACACTTGAAGCTTTTTTCATATTCATTAAAATATTATCCATAGCGATCTTTCCATCGCTAGGCACGAAATATGTTTTAATATCATCTTCTTCCTTAACTGAAATATTATCGCGGCATCCTTTTAAAAACTTTTTAAACTTTGCTCGCCTAGAAGAAATATTCTCATCGAGCATTCCTTGGCGTACACAATCATGGGCCTGATAGAAGTAACTCTCTTTTGAAGTTGTTAGAAAATGCCAATTTTCATGGTGTAAAGTAGTTCCTGAAGACATATTTCCAGAGCTAAACACAATTGTAGTTTTGTCGTTATTCTCCTTGTAATCGGCCATAATAATTTTATTATGAGCATAGCCAAGGCCTCCTCTATTTCCTCTAAATAAAGTTACGGCTTTTTTTCCTCCTGCAGGAGGTGCGCAATTGGCGATAAAGTCTAATTCTTCTCTTCCGTAATCTCTGTCTTCATTATTTGAATCAATTATAAAAGTAACTTCAACGCCTCTCGAAATTGCATGGCATAACGATTTTGCAATATCAGAATTTGAAAAAGACAGAAAAGTTAAAAAGATACTCTTTAAATCAGGAGAAGATATTAATGCTTTTAATAGTCCATGGGGATTATCAGACCTATTCTCATTAAAGCTTTTATCTCCCTTTTTACAATAGACATTCTTGGGCTTTGAAGCCAGCTCGTTCCCATTATTAGAGATCATAGCTTGATCATAAGAATACTCAGAACAAATTGGGTTCGTAAAAGATAGGTCATATTTATAATAGGCATAGTCTTTTATCGATTTACCATGCGCATTAATCGTCAACAAAAATAATATCAAAATTTTCATAATAAACCTCATTTGTTGCCTTTTTAACTACCGGTAACAAGATTTTTCGTAAATGAAAAAGATTAAATGACAAGGTACTAATAATTATATAGATAATACTCTATGTCATTGTCGCTCGTGCCCGAATCTTTATTGTTTGCTCCGATGGAGGGAATCACTGACTCTTATTACAGAGAAATGGTTCAAAAGCTTTATCCAGAATGGGATCGCTATTCATGCGACTTTTTAAGAGTACCAACCCCTGCCCCTTATCCTTTAAAACATATACTTAAGCATTTTGGAGAAAATATTTACCAAGATGAAAATTTGAAGAATAAAACTCAGTATCAAATTTTAACCAGTCCAAATGCATACACCAAGGAAACTGTTAGTGCTATTTCATCTTTGGGTTTTGAATGGATTGATTTGAATCTAGGCTGTCCATCTAATACTGTTTGTAAAAACCAAGGAGGCTCATTTCTACTCAGTGACCTTGATAAGCTCCGGCCCATTATAAAAATTATTCGTGATAATTTTAAAGGAACATTTACCTGTAAAATCAGAGTCGGCTATGAGGATGATAATAATTTTATTCAAATACTAAAACTCCTTGAGGAAGAAGGTGTTGACGCAATTATTATTCATGCCAGAACAAGAGTCCAACTTTATAAAGGAATTGCGAACTGGGACTATATAAAGCAAGCTGTAAAAAGTGTCTCAACTCCAATTATAGGTAATGGAGATATCTGGGACGAAAACGACATCCAGAAGTTTTTTGACTATACTCAATGTCATTCAGCGATGATAGCTCGAGGGGCGCTTAAAACTCCTTGGCTTGCGAGAGTCTATAGGAACAAAGAAGATAACTCCTTGGTCTTAAGAGCAAAAGAACTAGAGAAGTATTTTAATACATTCTATGAAGTAGTAGGGAGTCAAAATTTAGAAGAAGCATCAAAAATCAAAAGACTTAAGAGCGTTAGTCGATATGTTTTTGATGACTTTCCCGACGGAGCCCAATTTAAAAGAAAGTTTTTGCTTTCAAAATCTTTTCCTGAGCAATTAGAAGTCTTGCAAGACTTAAAGAATAACTATCACTAATCTTTTCTAATATATTTGGTATAGTTTCTAATGAAAAATGACTTTCTGAAATTCTTCACATTTTTTTGTTTTAAGATATAAGTGCTTTCATATAATAACATAACCCATGGTGTATCTCTTGATACTATTTTTTCAATATCATACATCAGCTCAAATCGTTCTTTTTTATCAAGCTCCGTGGACATTCTTAAAAAGAGCTTATCAACTTCATTATCAGAGTAACCGCTTTTATTAATTCCAGGATGATTTTTCGATACCAGTAATTGTAAAATATTCTCTCCGTCAGGATAATCATAAATCCAATTGTCAGTCCAAACTTGTAGCTCGCCTGCTCTTCCTCGTTTTAAAAATTGTGAAAAATTTAAGGTTTCGATTTTAAGTTCTATTCCAAGCTTAGCAAATTGAGATTTAAAAAAATTCGCCTCTTTAAAGTGGACGTCCTCTTTTCCTCTTGTTGAATAAGTCAATGAAACAGCAGAAGGATTAACCTTCGATGCATGTAAATATCTCAAGGCTTTTTCTTTATTATACTCATAATCAAGTTTGGTTGCTGGCCGGTATCCAGGGATTGATGGATTGTAAATTGAATTTGCCTTTAAGCTCGTATTATTTGTTACGATTTTTATATACTCATCAACATCAACAATATGTGCTAACGCTTTTCGAAAGTTATCATTTTGCCCAACTAAAGGATCATTCATATTAAAGCCTAACCAGCGACTTGTTTGACGTGAAAAGTGCTTAACTTCAACTCCCATTTCCTCTAATTCTTGGCTCAGAGTACTTTCGTCTTGTGATAAAAAAGACAAGAATTTTTTAGGTAAATTTAATAAGTCTATTTCTTTATTTTTAAATGATTCCCATCTTTCATTTTCATTTTCTATTACCTTAAACTCTACGCCTGAGAGAAACGGTAATTTTTCTCTAGATGAACCCAGTAATTGCTCCGTATTAGCATAGCGATCTCCCACTGTTGGGTAATATTCATCATGAAACTTTTCAAACTTTTTAAAGCGATATTCTTGATCATTTGAAAACTCTAAATAAAAAGCACCTGTTCCGACTAATGTTTCACTAAGATCATTTTCTAGTCCTTTAAGCAGCTCTATCGGTGTTGGAGATGTAAAATTCATTGATAAGAAATAAAGTAAATTAGGCTCAGGCTTTTCTAATAAAATTTCAAAAGTGTAATCGTCTATTTTTCTTAGTCCTTCAATTTCTTTTGTGTAAAATTTTTCTAAGCTATCTCCAACCTCATTGGTAAAGTTATTAAAGCCTTTGATTTTCCCCTCAAATAGCCAATTCCCTGTACTTTTTAAAGGCCTAAAAGCTAGTCTTTTAATTGCCCAAATAAAGTCATCTGCAATCACTTCTCTAGTATCCTTTAAAAACTTATGAGGATGATACAACACACCTCTTTTTATTTTAATTAAGTATCTTCTCCCCTCATCTGTGATTTCAGGCATAGATTCTGCCAAAGATGGGATGACCTCATATGGTCTTTTAAGATAGTGGTATTGGTATAAAGTTTCTAGAGACTGACTCAAAACCGTGAGCCCATCATCATTGAATACAACAGCAGGATCAAATGTTTTTATAGAGTTATCAACAGATAAGCGCAGAATATTGTCCGAAGATCGATGCCCACTATACAGTTTTAATAAAAAGAAAATCACTACGAGTATAAAGACAAGTAGTACTAAATATTTAATATACTTCATTTTATCTAGTTTAACTCATTTTCACTAAGTATCCAGCTTTACCAAATTACCCCCTTGTTTAGTAGCAATTCATGACCGAAAATATGGTATGTGTCGATTATTTGGATTTAAGTCAGTCTTTCAAAGCCAGGTTAATCACAGCCTAATTCACGCTGAAAACGCTTTAAACGCACAAAGCGTGAAGCATCCAGATGGCTGGGGAGTTGGATACTATATCCAAGGTGCGCCACATATAATAAAATCTCCCGAAGCAGCGTTTGATGATCATATTTTTCAAACAGTCAGCGGAGTCGTAAGATCGAAAACAGTGCTCGCTCATATAAGAAAAGCTACTCAGGGCTCATTAAATATTTTAAATGCACACCCCTTCCAATTTGGACGATGGATTTTTGCACATAACGGTAATCTCAAAAACTTTAGTGCCTATAAAAAAGATTTACGAAATTTAATTGATGCCGATTTACGTCCCTATATTTTAGGGACAACTGACAGTGAAATGATTTTCTTTGTTATTTTAAGCTCTCTAAAAAACACATTTGGTAGTTTAGACTTTTCTCAGATTGACACAGACCTGTTTGCTTTAGCAATTGAAAATGCGATTAATTCAATCTGTAAACTCTCTGGAGAGCTCTATAATAAGCCGGACCAAGATCCTAAAGAGAATCATATTACTTTTATTTTAACTAATGGTGAAATTTTGTGCTCATTGCAGGCAGGTCAATCTATATTTTTTTCTACTCATAAGTCACAGTGCCCTGAAAGAAACACTTGTAAGTTTTATAACAATAGCTGCGAATCATCGAGCAACTCAGGCCAAGAGATCAACCATCTCATTATTTCCAGCGAAAAAATGCAAGGGGAAAATATTTGGACACCAATGAATAATGGCCAATTTATTTTAATTGACTCTCAAATGATTTTTAAAACAAAGAATTTGAATTTACCATTTAGTAAAAACTAGGCAGCAGATTTTTTATTTTTTGAATTATCGAAATCTACAAAATAGATATTTTCAATATAATGAGCCTTGAACTCTTGGAATAAGTCATAGTTATATTGACCAACCTCATTCATCAGCCCCATATTCTCTTCCAAAGCAGTTTCAAAACAATGTCCTATATAAGCGAGATGAAATTCATCTAAATTTTCAAAAAAATCAATGCTCAACTCAGTTTCAAATAATAGTTCTTTTAAGCCTCTGGCATAGTACATTAAGCTTTCTCCTCTTTACTTATCGCCGATAGTTTCTAAAAACTTAAAACATTCCTGATGAAGGTAAAATAATTACCTCTTTTATGATATGATTATAACATGTTAGATGATACGACTTTAAAAATCATAATTGAACTTGGAATTCTGGTCTTCTTTGGTCTACTTTATTATTTATTTCAAAGATCAAGAATCCTTAAAAACCAAGACCTAGATTTAATTTTTGACATCGTGAACTACCTAAAAGAAAACCAAGATTCAAATCCAAGACTTGCTGACTGCTACCAGAAGATTGCATCATTAGAAATCAAACGAGAAAATATTGATCTATTCAACAAAAGTATTTTCGAAGCAATTGATGCTTTCCCACCACAACTTAAGGTTCGATGGGATAATCTTTATTCTCAAAAGGCAAAATAAGCTGATACTCACTGTTTTTCGCAATTTTAGCTCTTACACCAAGACCAACTAATCGTATTTTTTTAGTTGTATTAAATTGGCCCAATGCTATTAGAAAATTCTCTTTCAATAAGTTCGTTACTTTAAACTCTTTATTTTCAATTTTAAAATCTTCATATTTAATTTTTATAAAAGCTGTTTGATAAGAGAAATTTCTCTGCTTAATTCTATTTTTTAATTCTTCAAAACAATTTTCTACAAACTTTAATAATTCATCTCCGTAATAAATATCTTCCTCAAAAGTTCTTTCTACACTCAATGACTTTCTAACTCTTTTAGTATTCAAGCACCTATTATCAATTCCTCTCGAATATAAAAAAAGTTTTTCGCCAAAACTTCCAAAGTGGTTTATTAAAAAAAGCTTACTCTGTTGTTGAAGATCACCAAAAGTTTTTATCTCCAAATCATGTAATTTCTCTCTACACTTCTCCCCAACACCTTGAATTTTACCAACAGGAAAGTTTGCTATTTTTTCTTCGATATTATCAGGACGAATCAGTGCAATACCGTTAGGCTTATAGAGCTCACTTCCAATTTTTGCTAAGAGTTTATTATAAGAAACTCCGAGACTAACTGTTAGGCCCAGATTTTCATACACTTCGTTCTTTAAATTTTGTGCTAAAACATTAGCATCCTCACAATCCGACACATCTATGTACGCCTCATCAACCGACACCTTCTCTACAATAGATGAAAACTTCTCTAGAATACTAAAAAAGCTATCACTATAAGATTTGTAAAGATCGAATCGCGGATTAATCACTTTAAGCTTTGGACATTTTTTTAAAGCAAGTGATAGTGGCATTGCACTTTTAACTCCATAGTCTCGAGCGATATAATTACA
This sequence comes from uncultured Oligoflexia bacterium, assembly GCA_950061135.1. Lineage (GTDB taxonomy): Bacteria > Bdellovibrionota > Bacteriovoracia > Bacteriovoracales > Bacteriovoracaceae > CATLVU01. Next base: position 8,393 of record CATLVU010000006.1, on the reverse strand, counting down.
TGTACACAAAACACTACGCTTCCCCTTATAGGCAATTGCAACAGGATCATTTTTAAGCTCAGGGTTTCGAAGAACTTCCACTTGAGCAAAAAAGTAATCTATATCTATGTGGATAATTTTTTTCATATTTAATTTGACTTACGCATTTGTTACGGATAAATTATATCTTAGTTACGTAAAACTAAAAAGGAAAATATGGGACTTACGAGAAAACAAAAACAAGTATACGACTACATTGTTGAGTATATAGATGAACACGATATCTCTCCCACACAGCTTGAGATCAAAGACCATTTCGGTTTCAAATCATTAGGCTCTGTACAAGATTATATCCGCTATCTTAAAAATGCGGACTATCTTGAAAGCGATGTTAATTCTGTTAGAGGATTAACACCTAAAACTATTAGCGAAGGTCAACAAAATGTAATAGATATCCCACTTCATGGAAAAGTTGCTGCAGGAAATCCAATCGAAGCAATCGAGGGAAGTGAAACTGTCTCAATACCTAGCTATATGGTGTCTAGAGGAAACCATTATGCTTTGACGATTTCAGGAGAATCAATGATTGAAGATGGTATTTTTGATGGGGATATTGTGATTGTTAAAGAACAAAAGTACGCACACAATGGCAATACTGTCGTTGCCACAATAGATAATCAAGCTACTATCAAACGATTTTATAAAAAACAAAATGCAATTGAACTACATCCTGCAAATAGTTCAATGAAACCTATCGTGATTAACGAAGGAGATCTACAAATCAAAGGCATTCTTGTAGGTCTTTATAGAACGTATTAAGTACATTTTTTGTTTCTGGTATGAATATACCGAAATTTTTTTCAACCAAGTCAAGGAGGACACACATGAAAAACACATTAGAAAACACACACTCACTAGAAGAACAATTTTTTGGTAACTTTCAAAAAAGCCTTGAAGCGAAGTTCAACCTAGACTCAAGACACGCATGTGAAGTTGCATTGGAAGTAATGGACATTCTACAGCATAGCGAAATTAATTTTGAAGAAGCCTATAACTACTACCAATAAATAAACTCCCAGTGTTTACACGGAAGGCATTAAGAGCTTTCCGTGTAAATAAAAATTACTCATTTAAACTGTCCATAAGACATTCTGACTTAGTAAAAAGGACAAATCTGCACCGGTGCCAAATAGGCCATTGCAAATACCTTAGTAATTTAAGCAACTTAGGGGCTAACAGTTTTGGCACAAGCCTTGCTTATATATAAATAGCTAACGGGAAAGGATCTAATTCCTATCAATTCCCTATCCCAGATAGACCCAGAATTAGGTCTATCTCCCACACCACACACACACAATACCTTGCCTTTTTCGTTAGCTAAATATTTCTTAAACAAAAATCCAAACATATTCTAATTTAGGCAAATATTGCCGCTATACTCTAAAGCCTTATCTAGAGGCTCTTTTCATCCGAACTCTTTTGTACTCGAAAAAACGAAGGATGAAATATGAAAAAAGAGATTTTAGTAAAACTGTATCCACTAGTTCTGGCGATCTCAATCGCTGGATGTAAACAAGCCCCTCCTGAGAAGGTTGAAGAATGCCTCCTACCAGGAGAAACTGCAACCAAAGATGGTGATAGTCCTAGGCCATGCCTACTTCCAACACCAAACCCTGAAGCTAGCTTATCTGTAAACCCATTCCTTAGAGAATTTACTCCTGAGCAAGAAGAGAAAATGAAAAAAGCTCTAGAAAGACTTAAGGTTGTAATCAACTCACAAGAATTTAAAGATGCTGTACTTAATCACACATATCAAAATCAAGTAACTTTTGTAGATAATAACGGCATGTCCAACGAAGAAATCTACTATACCCTTCTTGATGGAATTGAAAAGCTAGATCCTGTTCTTGATAATGAAATCGATTTAGATATAACGCTATATTATAGTAATAATAGTACTGTAGGCTATACATATCCTGATACTCATAGAATATGGGTGAATAATAAGTTTTTTTCAGGTTATTCTTTATCAAAAGTTGCAGCTAATGCTGTACATGAATGGACCCATAAATTAGGATTCGGCCATGATTATAGCAAGACAACAAGAAGAAACTACTCTGTTCCCTATGGAGTAGGAACAATTGTAAAGCAGTTAATTGAAAAAATGTAAAATCAAATAGAGATCAGATTTTTTATAAATAAATTTCTGATCTCTTGCTTCTCTAGCAATTAAGTAATAAAAAACTCTTATGAATAAAAATATTATTATTGGTATTGCGGGGGGAAGCGGCTCAGGAAAGACTTTTTTTGCCCAAGCATTACATAAAAAACTCGGTAAAGAATGTTCCTTATTAATCTATCAAGATAACTTTTATAAAGACCAGAGTTCTAAATTTGACTTTGATGGAGGGTCAGTGAATTTTGATCACCCTGAATCGATTGACTTTAATCTTCTTGCAAAGCAACTGTGCTTATTAAAAGATAATAAAAGTGTCGAAATTCCAATGTATGAATTTTCAACTCATACAAGAAAAGAAGAAACAGTCAAAACAGAACCAAAAAAAGTTATTATCGTAGATGGAATTTTATTACTATCCCAAAGTAATATGCGTGAGATATTTGATATTTCTGTTTTCGTTGAAACACCAGAAGAAATACGTTTTCAAAGAAGACTCCAACGAGATATCACAGAGAGAGGAAGAACTAGAGAGGGTGTCATTAATCAGTTCGAAAAACAGGTTAAGCCGATGCATGATAAATTCGTAGAACCATCCAAAATTCATGCCGACCATGTGAACTCAGGTACAGATATGAATGCGTTTTATGCTCTTTTAGATAAGTTAAAAGATAAGTGTATTAAGTAGACTTTGCTCTTTGGCGCTTAGCTTTAGGAGCAGTATAAACAAAAATATCATCTTTTGTTATACTATGAAAAAACTCGGCTTCCTCCAGTATAACTTTTGCAGTATTCTCTTTTACTGCACAAATTTCTACTCTTACCCCTTCACTTTTTAAATGCTTAACTAATTCAATATAATCCGAATCACCAGATAGAATTATAATACAATCAACTTTTGTTGCTAATTGCATTGCCTTGATAGTCAGAGGGATATCTGCTGATTTATGACATGGCCTTACTGAACCATAAAATTGTTCATGCAGCCTATCTGCTAATTTAGAAGAAATATTTTTCCCCTCGCGAAAATATACCAATCTATTTAAATATCTAGAATCTAAAAGCCTTGGAACAAGAGTGTCAAAATTAATCATTCCTCCCTTGATTTTAAAGACGCCGTCAATACTTCTTTCTATATTATTTCCATCAACTAATATTGCAACGTTTTGGCTAATGAGGATTTCATTGCTCTCCATTGATTCTCCCTTGTATCTACTATAAAATTAAAAACTACTATACTTGATAAGGAGTCGAAATGAAAATTCTAAGCGTTATTTTAATCTCAGCATCTTTTTTTATGGTTTCATGTGCTCATCACGGAAAAAAAGACTGTAAAGAAAAATGTGAAATGAAAAAGAAAGACTGTGGAGAAAAATGTAGTCTTAAAGATAAAAAGAAAAAGTGTTGTAGCAAAAAATCTTAGTAAGGATATAAAAGGTGGACACGTATTTTAGTGTCCACCTTTTATTTTTAGAACTTTTAATTTCTCTATCTCTTCCCAATTCATTAACTGCTTACGGTATTGATTCTTTTTGTAAAGAGATGTCTGATCACCATAATGAGTAGAAAAAGGATTTCCTGAGTTGCCTAAAGGAATGATTCCAAAGCTATTCCTAACATCATTAAAGTCAATTAATCTTCGAGTAGCTGGGCCATGTACGACATTAAAGCCTGCATCTGTTTTGTTATGGCCTAAGTTATTGATTAAGTATCTTCCACCTGGAACAGAGATTTTCTCTCTATTATATAAATAATCTAAAGGCTTAACTTTGCCTAAAAAATGCGAAAAGCTAACACGGTGAACCCTTCCCCACTTCCAAAGATGATGGTTCATTCCATACTCGCTTTCCAACCACTCCACTGTTTCTTTAAAAGAATCAGTTGTAACAACGTTCATTGTTTCTATTTTTTTTGTATTTATATTATCCCAAAATGAATGATTGGAAAAAGTTAGTATCTTCTTATATGAATTCCAGTACTCAGCAAGCTTTGTGAAAGAATTAAAATTTTTTCTCCCCATTTCATCTTGAAAAATGTTTTTAATTAACTTTTGAGACCACGTATTAAAAATTGTGGCCCCTACACTTTCAATGTCATGAGCCCCGTCCCATTCTAGAAACTTTTGAAAAACTTGTTTTTCTTTCTTTGTTAAAAATTCTTTATTAATACTTTTTGAAAGCTTCTCTTTGAAAAATGCATGGCCTGGTAAAATATTATCAGTTTGAACTTTTTTTAAAGCATCTAAATTCCACTTTTCCTTCTCATCAAGTAATTTGTGTATTCTATGAAAACGCCCACTTGGCTGCCAATATCCTTGAAAATGCTCGAAAGCCTTCAGCCACGGTTTATAATTTGCTGTTACAATTACTCCTGATTCAGGATTTATTTCATGAGGGTTCTCCTCAAAACTATAATAGTTTTCAAAGTCATGTTCTCCATTCCATCCTTTAAGAAGGTACTTCGTATTAATATTTTTCGAAAACTTTGGATATTTGCCTAGCACCCACCAAGCAATCGCTCCATCCTTATGTGCCCAACTAATATTCAATGATGGCGAAGCAGCATGTTGTAAAGAAGCTTTAAACTCTTCTACATTTTGCGCCTTAGGAAGCTCATATAATGTTGTAAGAATATCATTTTCTGGATGATAAACTGACCACCACAAAGCGAGATTTTTTTCCTTATCACCAAACTTTGTATTGTTAAGAAGAGGACCATGTGGTGTTCTATAAACAAGTAATTCTTGTTCCTTGCCACCCTTAATTTTTATTATCTCTTTTTCTATAATTAAATCTTGCCAGTCTCCCTTATAAAGAACTTTATTTTTTTCAAAATCAATTTGCTCTTCATAGATATTTAAATCATCGAGCTCCGCCATAGTTATTGCCCACCCTGAATAAGGAGTATGCCCCATAATAGCAAAAGGAATTAATGGTATGTAATTTCCATAAATTTCAAAATCAGGTGTTTGAATATGTGCCTCATAAAAGATATGAGGGTTTCCGATAGCAATATGAGGATCATTCGCCAAAATAGGAAAACCTGACTCTGTACGGTTACCGGCCAACACCCAAGAGTTAGACCCATAAAAAAGCGGTAAAACACTTTTAAGCTCTTCAATTCCTTTTAATACAAACTCTTCCGTTTCAGGAAATAGCTTTGATGAATTATCATAAAATAAATTATCACCTTGATCATTACTGTCTAGCACTTGAAGCTTTCTAGCAGGAAGAATATCTTTTAGCCTAGAATAAAGTACATCCTGTATAATTGCTTCAGCAAAAGTGAGTGCCATATAGCCTGAAATCCCTATCATGTCAGAGGCTTCAAACTTCTCTGGTTTGTAACCCAGTAAATGAAATTCTAAAGGAAGAGTTTTATTATCAATATAAAAATGAACCCCCTCAAGATAAGAATTAACATTATTCATCAACTTTGAATCTAATGAATTTTGAATATTACTTAAGACCAGTTCAGAGTGTTTTTTAAAACGAAGAGTCCTAAGAAGTTTATCAGCATTAATTGTTTTTTCGCCAAATATCTCGCTTAATCGTCCTTGAATCATTCTGCGAAAAACATCCATTTGAAATAGTCTATCTCTTGCAGTAATAAAGCCTAAAGCCTTATAAGCATCCTCCTCAGAATCAGCCTTAATATGAGGTATTCCAAAATTATCGCTATAAATATTCACAGAACTTGAAACATCTAATCCTGATATCTCTCCTTGCTCTTGTGGTGTAAAAATTAAAACACCCATATACAGTATCGTAGAGATTAAAAAGAATGCGACTAGGAGAAAGTTTTTACTAATTTTTTTCATTTATATTTTCCAAGATTTTTTTTAAATGTTTTTGTGTTTCTACATGATAAGTCAAAATTCTTAATGTGCTGTAGGCTCCTCCCTTTATCACAAAAGGTTGAAACTTTTTGAAAGTCGCTCCTGTCAGGGCATCTGTCAGCTCTAAAGGATTCTTTACCGATACCAACTCTGCGGGAGGATTCAAAATAAAAAGATCTAATTGAGTTAAGTCTTCCTGAGACATCGGAGTATGATTTATTTTAGTTAGATTATCACCTTGGAGCTTTATATAATTTCCGCCTGAGTCATAGTAGGCAACATATTGAATAGGCAAACACGCTGAATTACAACCAGTAGTTGTATCAATTTTTCGAACAAAGCCCAAAAGTTTCTTCTTATTATAAACTGCAATAATTTTTATATTATTTTTTTCTTTACTCACAGTATCTTCAACTAAAAACTCTTTAGTTCTATCTTTATTTGGCCAATAAGAGTAATCGATCTGTGAATATGAAGCTTGAATTTGAAAGATGAAGAATAAAAAAATATATTTTACCATTCAATGACCTTTCTGTTTTGAATAAACTTTCCTCGCGGAGAATTACTTATTGTTGAAAGCCAAACAATACTATCAACCCCCTCACTTATAGAGAGTAAAGCATTCTCTCCCCCCATATCTGTTCGCACCCAGCCCGGACAAACTGAGTTTACTATAATATTTTTTTCATGCATTTCTTCATCTAAAACTTTTGTAAGCACGTTCATTCCTGTTTTACTCATTCTGTAACCAGGCCAGTGACCTTTCATATGTTCTAATTGCCCCATTCCTGAAGAAACATTAATAATTCTGCCTCCCCCGTGTTCAAGCATGAAAGGAACAAAAAACTGGATCATTTTAAGTGCACCAATTGTATTTGTTTCGATAGTTTTTAATACAATTGCAGAATCAACCTTTAAAATGCTAGAAGTTGTTTGATCATTAGGCCCCGTAGACTCTATGAAAACACCTGCGTTGTTGATCAAAATGTCAAGAGAATGGCCTGCATTTCGAATCTCAGATAATGCATCTCTAATTTGCGAATTCTTCAATATATCCAATTCTAATAATTTGAACTCTTTTGAAATACTAGATAACTCATTTACCAACTTCTCAGCTTTAGAAGTATCTCGCATCCCTAGATATACAAAAAAACCTTTTTCAAGTAATTGTTTCGCTGTTTCAAGTCCTAGACCTCTATTTGCACCAGTGATTAAAACTGTTCTCATTTGTCATCTCCTTGACACTTCTCGTAAAAAAATGCTCTTAAAAAAGAATGGCATATGTTTTACAACAAGTTAATACTTAGCTAAATTTAAAGAAAAAAATCGGAGATTATAATGGCTAATTTTTATACCCAAGCGGGTTTTACAAATAATTTACATATCAACAACTCACCAAGTTTTTATATTCAACGCACTATTGAAAACGGTACTGGAAAATTAACAAAAGATGGCTCACTTGTTGTCACAACTGGCAAGCACACAGGTAGATCTGCTAACGATAGATATATTGTTTTTTCTGAAACCACTGAGAATACAGTTTGGTGGGATAACAATCTTAATAAAATGAGCAGTGAAGAATTCACAGGCCTTAAAAATGATGTTCTAGAAGAACTTAAAACCAAAAAAGACCTATATATTACAGAAAGACTTGTTGGGGCATGTAGCACACATAATATTGGAGCAAGGCTCATTTCTAGTAGCCCTCATCATGCACTTTTCACTTATCATTTATTCAGAGACTCCCATAGAGAGATGACAGAAAAAGATTTTACTATTCTTCACTTGCCTGAATTCAATGCACCTATAAAGAAATACGGCAATGAGAGAGAAACAATTGTCGCCACTTGCTTTGATACAAAAACAACAATTATCGTTGGTACTTTTTATGCAGGTGAAATCAAAAAATCAATGTTCTCAGTTATGAACTATGATTTAACTGAAGACAATGTTCTTCCAATGCATACAGGAGCAGCAGAACTTCCTAACGGTAGCTCTTCATTATTTTTTGGACTTTCTGGTACAGGAAAAACAACTTTATCAACTGACGAAGGTACATTATTGATTGGCGATGATGAACATGGCCTATCAGATAAAGGAGTCTTTAATTTTGAAGGTGGCTGTTATGCAAAAACATATGAGTTATCTTTTGAAAAAGAGCCTGAGATTTACAAAGCATCTAATCAATTTGGGGCTCTCTTAGAAAACGTAACTTTCGACGAAGCAACTGGAAGAGTTGATTTTAATTCAAAAGAAATTACTGAGAATGGACGAGCTTCTTATCCTCTTAGCTTTATTGATGAAAGAAAAGAGTCTTCTACTGGTTCAATTCCAAAAAATATTTTCTTTTTGACTGCTGACGCTTTTGGGGTCCTGCCACCTGTAAGTAAATTAGATACA